>JAUVQZ010000032.1 GCA_030597865.1 Pseudomonadota bacterium
GAGGCCTGGGCCATGGTTATCATGGCATCCATTCTTTTTTTCGTGGCCTGTGCCCTGCTCAACCCCCTGACCCTGAAGCTATCCCCCCTTGCCCTTGGCCTTACCCTCTTTTATTCCTACACCAAACGATTCACCTGGTTTTGTCAGGTGATCCTCGGGGTTGCCCTGGCCTTTTCACCCCTGGGTGGTTTTGTGGCGGTCAAGGGCTCCCTTGTGGGGTTTCCCTGGATGCTTTCCGCTGCAGTCCTCTTCTGGGTGGCTGGCTTTGATGCGGTTTACGCCTGTCTGGATGCGGATTTTGATAAGGCCCGGGGGTTGCACTCCATGCCGGCTCGTTTTGGCAGGAAAGGGGCCTTTAGGCTGGCGGTTCTCTTCCACGCCATTGCCTTTATCCTCTTTACCTACACTGGGCTCTACTGCCAGTTGAATATCTATTATTTTATTGGGGTTGCCATCACTGGCCTGGCCCTTTTTTACCAGCACCTCATTGTCAACCCAAGGGACCTGGCCAATATCAGCATGGGTTTTTTCACCATGAACGGTGTTATCAGCGTTGCTCTCTTTGTGGCAACCTGGCTGGCCATTTTCACATCCTGACAGCAAGTAATCCCACCTCCATTTTCTTTAGGGCCAGCCACTTTCTGTATTGATTTTTCTATGTCTTTTATGATGGAATTAATGTGCACCAAACAAAGTATTATTTAAACAAAGCCCAAGAGTCCTTAGGGGGAGTTCTATAAATGAGTGAACAAAGCAGCTCCAGCCAGTCAAAAATTCTTTTAGAGGTCGGTACCAACGAGCTTGAGATTATCACCTTCTACCTTGAGTTTACTGATCCGAATACCGGCAAAACCACCCAAAATGCCTTTGGGATCAATGCGGCCAAGGTACGAGAGTTGGTGGCATTACCCGATGATATTACAGAGGTGGTTAACAGCCCGGACGGTGTAAAGGGGGTCTTTCTGCTCCGCAACACAACAATTCCCCTGGTCGATATAAGTGAGTGTTTCGGCTATGAGGTTGAACATACCCCGGAGTTCGATAAGAAGAGTGTTGTGATAGTTACTGAGCTAAACGGCAAGGCCTTTGGTTTTATTTCCCATGGTGTTGATAAGGTTCACCGTATTTCCTGGAGTCAGATCAGCCCGCCACCTTCTATAATTGCCGCAAATGCCGCCATTACCGGCATTTGCCTGCTGGGTGATCAAACCATTCAGATGGTGGATTTTGAGAAGATTGCCGCAGAAATTGACCCGGCAATGGTGATGCGCACCAACCGTGATGAGAAACAATCGGCATTAATTGAAAATAAATATGCCAAAGAGATCGTTATTGCCGACGACTCACGGGTCATCCTGATGCAGGTTTCCAGCACCCTGAAGAAGGCTGGTTTTCAAGTTTCAGCCCATCCGGATGGGCAATATGCCTGGGAATATCTTGAAGGTCTTCGTGGGGCAGGGGAGCTGGATCAAAAGGTGCTGGCCATCATCTCTGATATTGAGATGCCCCGCATGGATGGCCATCATTTTTGCATGCTGGTCAAGAAAAATGCCGCCTACAGTAAGATCCCGGTGATTCTCTTTTCTTCCATGATCAATGATTCCCTGAAAAAGAAAGGGGTTGCCGTGGGAGCGGATGACCAGGTGACCAAGCCTGAGCTTGACACCTTGATTGAGCGCCTTGAGGCCAGCGTCGCTCGGCTGAATCCGGAATGAGTGAGAAGAATGAGTGAGAAGTTGGGAATTTGAGAAATAAGAAGTTGAGAAATAAGAAGTTGAGAAGAAGGTGTTTGTCTTTGTCAAGAAGCCATTCTGCTACTTATTTCTCAAATTCTTATTTCACAACTTTTTACTTCTCAAATTACAGCAGCCCTATTTCTGACAGCATGCCCTTGGCCGCCTCAAAGAGGTCGTTTTTCCCCCTTTCCGTTCTTGACTCCACATAAAAACGAACCTTGGGTTCGGTTCCGGAAGGTCTGATCAGCAGCCAGCTCTTGTCTTCAAAGATAAGTTTGAGGCCATCAATATCTATAACATCAGTTACCACCTTCTTCTTGACGCCAATCTGGATGGAACTTCCCCTATTGTATTTTTTTAACTGATCGAGATCTTTCTGGAGTTCAGCCCCTTGCTTGGCAACAGCTACACCATCCTTGGCGGGGAAAAATGAGCCGTATTTTCCGGCGATTTCCCGGGAATAGTCGCCGAGATTGATGTTGAGGGTCAGAACCATATCAAGGGCCAGGACAAGCCCGACATAGGCATCCTTTTCCGGGGTATGGCCGATAACGGTAATTCCGTCTGATTCTTCGAAGCAGACAAGGGCCTTGTCTATCACAGGCTTAAACTCTTTAAAACCCACCTTGGGCTCAAAAACATCTTCGTCAAAGGCGGCGGCCAAGGCATTGGCCATATTGCTGGTGGCGACACTCTTGGCCACCATGCCTTGCTTTCCCTTTACCTGGTGAAGAAAGTGGTAGGCCATGGCCCCAAAGACATTCATATTGATTTCTGTGGCGCCATCGGTAAAGCGGATTCGATCCCCGTCCGGATCCATGATGACGCCAATTTTCAGGGGTTGTGTCTGCTTGTTTAATTCAGCATTTACCAAGGCCATATTTGCCGTGGAGGGTTCAGGGGCAACACCGCCAAAGGTGGGGTCGGCTGTGGTGCGAATTTTTACAAATCTCTCCGAGGGGACCAGGGTGAGGAGGCGATCGATATGGGTTCGGGTCGCCCCATGCACACAATCAATTGCCAGGACTACCTCAGGGGTTTCTGCCAACCTCTTCATTATTCCATCAAAATCAAGGCCGTGCTGCGCCTTATTCTTCTTAAAGAGCGCCAGCCATAACCCCAGGGCGTCACACTCTCTTACCAGGCCCTGGTCAGGGGTTGGTTGGAATTGGATCTCGCGATCGATAAAGGCCTGGGTAAGCTCGGTGATGCGGCTGGTCAGGCCAGGGGCCGCAGGGCCGCCGTCAGCAGCATTATATTTAAAACCAGCGTATTCCATGGGGTTGTGGCTGGGGGTGAGATTGATGGAAAATGCGGCGCCAAGCTCGAGAACGGCGGCTGAAAGGGCGCCTGTGGTAGATTCACCGGCAAAATGAACCGTGAAGCCAAGGGAGGTGAGAACATCGCAGGCAACCTGGGCGAAAAGAGGCCCGCCAAAACGGTTGTCAAAACCCAGTACGGCGCCGCGTCTCTGCGCCTCGTCAAGGGAACTAATCCCTAAGGGATCAGCGAGATCCTGATTATGCTGGAGATCGAGATACATCTGGGCTATGGCCCTGGTTACCAGCTTGACAGTGAACATATTAATGTCCTTGCCGATGATACCGCGCCAACCGGATGTGCCGAATTTTACAGGGGTTATGGGAGGGTTAGTGTTCGACTTAATTTCTTCCGTGACCTTGCTGTAAACCAGCTCAATTTTTTTCTGCCAGGCAAGGTAGTTTGCCGAATTTTCTTCTGTTTGGTTACGTTCAGCCACAAGCATCTTGATGACATGGAAATAATCATGGTCGGCATGAACGCCTCTGTCCAATGTGCCCAGAAGTTGGTCTAGATTGGTTGCTGTCATTGCTATATCCTGATGATTAAAATGTGAAGGAGCTGTTTGTCCGATTTCGCACTATATTCCTTTGGAATAAAGTCATGTTTGAGGTTGGCAAATGAAACCAGGTACCTTTGCCGGCCTTCAGCCTATTTTTAGCTTTGGAGCCGGTTTTGGTTCTGTTGCAAAAAAATAATCAAGACTGATTTTGTCAATAATAGCATTTAGATGCATAAATATATTGCGCTGTGCTGTGGAAGGAAAGATTTTTATGTAGCTATGGCCATCCATGTACATTTTATAACTTCCTGAAAATAAAGTAAAAAAAAATGAGGTGTTTTTTTTAGCTGCGGATTTGTTATATTTTGGCTGAAAAACTCAATGGTTTCGCAAGGTTTAGGGTTGACCATGCGGTGGATATTAGCTATATGAATGTACATTTTGACCTTGAATATAGGACACCTAATCAACATCTTTCCACATGCTGGCAACACAGCTTTACATCCATCTTTCATCCAGCTATAATTTTTGATTCATACAGACTTTGAAAATATCTCTTTTGTATAAATTCAACTTTTTTCAGGAGTAGACGAAATGGCAGAGAAACATGACGAGGCCTTCATCCTCTGGTTTGACGACATCGGTATTGATGATGTCCCCCTTGTTGGTGGAAAAAATGCCTCTTTGGGCGAGATGTATCAGCATCTCACCGCCAAAGGTGTCGCAGTTCCCCATGGCTTTGCTATTACAGCCTATGCCTATCGTTATCTGCTGAAACATGCGGGTGTTGAAGATGAGATAAAGCAGGTTCTGTCTGATCTTGATACCGAAGATATGCATAACCTTGCCGAGCGTGGCGAGAAATGCCGTAACATCATTCGCCACGCCACCTTTCCTGATGATCTCCGTGAAGCCATTATTGAGGCGTACCAGAAAATGGAGGCTGAGTATGGCAAAAATGTTGATGTGGCTGTTCGTTCATCGGCCACGGCAGAGGATCTTCCCGATGCCTCTTTTGCCGGTCAGCAGGAGACCTATCTCAACATCCACGGCTATGAAGATATCATTGAAAATTGCCGCAAGTGTTTTGCCTCCCTCTTTACCAACCGCGCCATCTCCTATCGTAAGCACCAGGGCTTTGGTCAGTTTGATGTCTATCTCTCCATCACCATTCAGAAGATGGTTCGTTCCGACTCCTCCTCCTCCGGTGTTTTGTTCTCCATTGATACCGAGTCCGGTTTTCAGGAAGCGGTATTCATCACGGGTGCCTGGGGCCTTGGCGAGACTGTTGTCCAGGGTGCGGTGAATCCGGATGAGTACTATGTGTTCAAGCCCACCCTCAAGGAGGGTAAGCGCCCCATTGTTTCCAAGCGTCTCGGCTCCAAAGAGATCAAGATGATCTATGACAATGATTCATCCACGGATGAGCCTGTGCAGACCATCGACACCACCCCTGAGGAACGCAACTCCTTTGTGGTCAGTGACGATGAGATTCTCAAGCTTGCCAAGTGGGCCTGCATCATCGAGGACCATTACGGCAAGGCCATGGATATCGAATGGGCCAAGGATGGTGACGGCGTCAATGTCGGTACCGGCGAGCTCTATATTGTTCAGGCCCGCCCTGAGACCGTGCACTCCCAGACCTCCAAGCGCACCATGGAGACCTATAAGCTTAAGGAGCGTGGCGAGGTTATTGTTGAGGGACTGGCCGTTGGTACCAAGATCGGTCAGGGGGTAGCCCATTGCCTCGACAGTGCCGCAGACATCCATACCTTCAAGAAGGGAGAGGTTCTGGTAACCGATATGACCGATCCTGACTGGGAGCCGATCATGAAGATCGCCGGCGCCATTGTTACCAACCGGGGCGGCCGTACCTGTCATGCCGCTATTATTTCCCGCGAGCTCGGTATCCCCTGTGTTATCGGCACCGTCAACGGCTCTCAGCTCATTAATACTGGTGAGGAGATTACCGTTTCTTCCGCCGAGGGTGAGACTGGTTATGTCTACAAGGGTATTCTTGATTTTGAAATTGAGCGTATTGACCTGGGCGAGGTGCCTGAGACCAAGACCAAGATCATGATGAATGTCGGTATTCCTGAAAAGGCCTTTACCGAATGTCAGATCCCCAATGAGGGTGTCGGCCTGGCCCGTGAGGAGTTTATTATTAACTCCCATATCGGTATCCATCCCCTTGCTCTGATGAATTACGAGGAATTGAAAAACTCCGACGATCCTGAGAAGCAGGCCGTGGCCAAGCAGATTGATGACCGCACCGCTGCTTACCCGGACAAGAAGCAATTTTTCATCGATAAGGTTGCCGAGGGTGTTGGCCGTATTGCCGCTGGGTTCTATCCCAAGGATGTCATCGTTCGTCTCTCTGACTTCAAGAGTAACGAATATGCCAATCTCATTGGTGGCAAGTTCTATGAGCCTGAAGAAGAAAACCCCATGATCGGCTGGCGCGGCGCTTCCCGCTATTACGATCCCAAATACCGTCCCGCCTTTGAGCTTGAGTGCGAAGGTCTGAAAAAGGCCCGTAACGACATGGGCCTCAATAATCTCAAGCTCATGGTTCCCTTCTGCCGTACCCCGGAAGAGGGCAAGAAGGTTATTGAGGTCCTGAAGGATTGCGGCCTTGTCCAGGGCGAAAACGGTCTGGAGCTCTACGTTATGTGTGAGATCCCCAGTAACGTTATCTCCGCCGATGCCTTTGCCGATATCTTTGACGGATTCTCCATCGGTTCCAACGATCTGACCCAGCTTACCTATGGCCTTGACCGTGATTCCGCCATGATTGCCGGTATTGCTGACGAGCGCAATGATTCTGTGAAGGATATGATCAAGATGGTTATTGCCACTGCCAAGCGGCGTGGTAAGAAGATCGGTATCTGTGGTCAGGGTCCCTCTGACTTTCCCGATTTTGCCACCTTCCTGGTCGAGCTTGGCATTGACTCCATGAGCCTTATCCCTGATACCGCCATCAAGACCAGACTGGCAGTTCATGAGAAAGAAAAAGAATTGGGAATTGCTCCCTGATCATTTCTTTCCCTGATAGTTCAATAAAAAAGGCTTATTCCCATTCAGGGAATAAGCCTTTTTTATTGCAATCACGGATTACCGTGGAACCTCTATGGAGAAATTAGCCCCTTTCTTCCCCTTGCCCTTTTACCTGAAAAATAAAGAATAGGCAGAACAGCAATCATTTCTGATGTCCTTTGACAAGCTCAGGGTATGTCTAGGATTAAATCAGATGGGCGTTAGATATTCACCACAGAGAATGCAGAGAGCACAGAGGGGGTAAAGATTGAAATGCAGAATACCATCGGCGAGTATCCAGACACGGTATTTCTTTCAGGCAAAGTTCATAAGCAGCCACTGCTGATACCTTGACCCTAACAATCCCGGACCCACCGCACGATCAACCTCCCTCGCACAACCAATGACTTTTTCTGTGAACCTGTCTCTCTTCGTTTCATCCGTGCTCTCTGTACCCCTTCAAGGGGGTATTGAAAAGAATGTTCTCTGTGGTGAGAAAAAAAGGAAGGCGAGTGGCGCAGAAAGGGCTGTTAGGGGCGTCCTTTTCGCCCACTTCGCTGGCTTGCGTTCCTTTTTAGACGAGTAGCAGTGAGAGCGTATCCTGAAAATCTACTTCAGCTTCTTTAAGAGCTGCTTGGCCTTGGCAGCCTGCTCTGATTTAGGATAATAGGTCAGTACATCCTTATAGAGTTTCTTCTGCACCATCTTGTCACCGAAATGTTCAAAGGCCTTGGCCTGCTTGAGGAGGGCCTCAGGCGCCTTGGGGTGACCTGGATAGTCGGCAACAATATTCTGGAACTCAAGGACGGCGCCACTGTAATCGCCATTGTTGAGCAGGCTTGAGCCCAGCCAGAAGCGGGCATTGGGCAAAAGTTTGTCATCCTTGTGGCGATCTAGAAAGGTGGTAAAGGTGGTAATGGCGCCCTTGTAATCTTTACTGCGGTACTGGCCAAGGCCCATGTCATAAAGTTTTTCAGCCGAACTTTTGTCTGTTGCTGGAACAGGAGGCGTCTTTTCCGTAGATTTTGGAGGGATGACAAGGGCCACAGGGGAATCATCCTTTTTCTTTTTATGTAGGCGTGGGGTGATTTCCTTGGGCTGCTTCGTTGCCGCATCCGCAGCGGCCGCAGCAACCTGGGCCGCTTTAGCTGCTGCGGCTCTTCTCTGCGCCTGCTGAGCAGATTGCAGGGCCTCCTGGGCTCGCTGTTGGGCCTCTTGGGCCATTTTTGTTTTTATTTCAGAGAGATTTCCGCCGAGTTCGCCAATGGTGGCGGCGTTGGTCTGGCTGATTGCCTCAATATTAAGCAGTCTGTTGTCCAGTTCTTGCTGGAGGCGCCGATTCTCCTCCTGTAAGGCCCTGCCACGATGTCTTGATTCATCAAACTGGCCCTTGATTTGGAGAATCTCTGTGGAGAGGCGTTCAATTTCAACAGATAAAGAGGCCTGCTGTTTCTGCATGGCTTGGGTGGTGCTGGTGCCGCCGCTGGCTATCTGCCCCATCTGGTTTTCCATGTCCACGAGACGATTATCCTGGTTGCGGACGTTGAACTGGACATTCCTCAATTGCTGGTCAGTGACACAGCCGGAAAGAAAGGGGATAACGGAAAGAACAAGGGCGCTATGGAGTAGAAGTTTTTTTGTCATGACGTTCATGTCTCAAATGGGGTGAATGGCGGAAAACTATAAAGTCCTACCTGACAATTAGTAAAATTTCAACCTTTGGGACCATTGGGGGCTGGTTTGGTTACCGGCCAGGGTGAAAAGCTCCTGGAGCCACTGGCCCTCGCTGGTTATGGTACACAGCTTGCTTTTGTTGTTTCTGGTCCTGGTAAAGGCGATTTGACGAGAATCCGGTGACCAGCTGGGAGATTCGTGGCTGCCCCAAGAGGCCGTGAGCTGGCGGGGTTGGCCGCCGGCGACCTTGATCTTGTATATTTGATAGCCGTCATCGCCGTTGCCTGTATAGGCGATCCATTCACCATCGGGAGACCAGCTGGGCGTTGTGTTTTCCCGGCCCTGATAGGTGAGGCGCTGAACCCGTCCACTGTCAACATCCATGGTGTAAATCTGCGGATCTCCGGAGCGATCGGAGACAAAGGCTATTTTGTCACCGTCCGGTGAAAAAGAGGGGGAGACATTAATGCCGGCATTCACTGTCAATCTCTTTAAAATGGTGCCCAGGGGATCCATTTTATAAAGATCAGGATTACCGTCTTTACTTAAGGTGACGACCAAAAAGGAGCCGTTCGGTGCCCAGGCCGGCGCATAATTGATACCTTTACGCCGGGAAATGGCCTTGGTCAGCTGACTGGATTTGCCAAAGTCGATGAGGTAGAGATTGGGGTTGCCATTATGGTAGGAGGTGTACACCAGTTTGTTGCTATCTGGCGACAGTCGCGGCGTAATGGCGAGGTTCCTGTGACGGGTGACCTGGCGGATATCATCCCCCAGGGCATCGGCGATATAAATTTCCTTATGTCCGGAACTATCTGATACAAAGGCAATTTTGCTGGAGCTGATCCCCTGTTTGCCGGTGATCTTATAAATGATCTCGTCACAGAATTTGAGGATCATCTGGCGCTTCTTTTCCAACTTGTCGCGAAAACGTTTTCCCATGACCATCTTACCGGTGCCAGCGTCCATGAGGCGCAGTTCAAGGACGAGCCGGGGGCCTTCGCTGATATATTTGCCGATGACCACATAATTGGCCCCCAGCATGCGCCAGTTCTGATTTTGACCGCCGCCATAGCTTTTTGGGTCGATGATGTTAATAAAGCCATGGAAATCAAGGCCCTTGGCCAGCAGTTCTGCCATGGCCTTTCCCGAGTCATGCTTTTGCTCCGGCCTGATTTTATCGGTGAAATAGGGAACGGCAAAATTGATTTTTTTGATCGCCGCATCGGT
Organism: Pseudomonadota bacterium; assembly: GCA_030597865.1. Classification (GTDB taxonomy): domain Bacteria; phylum Desulfobacterota; class Desulfobulbia; order Desulfobulbales; family SURF-16; genus BM506. Next base: position 9,499 of record JAUVQZ010000032.1, read on the forward strand.
GATATCGATATCAATGACCTGCTGGGCCTTAGAATAGACAGGGGACCAAAAGATAAAAATGGCAGCAAGTGCAACAATCAATGGGTAGGGAAGTTTCTTTAGGGGCATTTTAGGCATAAACAGTGATGGTGGGCAAAAAATCACCTCATCCCCTCGGGGTAGAAGTGAAGGCGTAAAGGATGGTTGGCAATTTCTTCAGGGACAGGGGGCAGGGGTGAGGCCTGTTCAATGGTCTGCATGACGAATTTGTCAAATTGATCATTCTCTGATCGTTCTTCAAGCTCGGCCGAAGTGACAATGCCGTCAGGTCGAACTTTGACGAGCACTGTGGCATATAAATCCTTATGCCAAATCTGACCCTCTGGCAGAATCCAAGATTTAATAATATGTTGCTTCGTAAGGGCCACGAATTTTTTTGTGGCCGTGTTGGCTGCCTGGCCGCCCCCCGGAGGGCCGCCATAACCAACGTTCTTTTGGGTGCCAGGGGTTGAGGAAATCTCCTGTCCACTGTCCCAGTCCTCGTCCTGGGGATCTTGGCTGGTGGCTGTTTCCCTGGCCATAATCGATTTACGGATGGCCGCAAAGGCCTTTTCCTTGGCCTCAATGGCCTTTTCCTGCTGCTGGATACGGTTTAAGGCAGCCAGCACCATGTTGGGGTCCATGGGGGGCAGCCGGACGTCTTTTTTGTTTTTAAGGGTCCGCGGTCTGAGCAGTCTAATCTCGCTGGGGGCCTTGGGGATGGTCCGGGTTGAGAGTACCGGTTGCAGGCTTCTCGTTTGTGCTGCCGGGGCCATGGTCTCTTTCTCTTGCGGGGCCGCCTCCTGGAAATCTTCCGGGGCAGGGGTAGGCAGCTCATCAAGATCAAAGAGATCCACCGAATAGACCACTGGCATGGTTCGGTGGGAAAAAAATAAGTTGCTGGGCATAAGGGCGATAAGGAGAATGGCCAGATGGATACCAGCAGAAAAGAGGAAAGGCTTACGCCACTTCTCATCCTCCCATCTGGTGAGGAGATATTCCCGGGGTGAAAAAAATAGTCTGCCAAGCATGTTTGATGAATCCGTACGTCCTATGTTTATCGTCTCTTCTGCATGTCAAGCGGTTGAACGGTGCAGGTGAATCATGGAAGGGTAGAGTAATGAAGAATGGTCTCACACCTTCTTTTCTTTATCTCCTTTAACTCATCAAAAAAATCACCGTTTCTTTTCCACTGGAATGGTTACCATGCCAAGGTTGTCGAATCCTGCCCCTTTGATATCCGCCATAACCTGAACCACCAGGCCATATTCCACCTTGGTATCTGCCTTTATCAGGATGGTCTTCCCCCTGTCCAGGTTGGCAAGTTTGCCCAGCTCCTGGCGCAGGAGTTTGCGGTCTCCCTTAATCTTATCAATGCCGATGACGCCATTTTTCTTAATGGTAATAACAATGGGTTTATCATCCTGGCGCAAGGCCTTGGCCGTTGTTTCAGGAAGATTTACCTCCAGGCCCTCCGTCATCATGGGCGCCGTGACCATGAAAATGATGAGCAGCACCAGCATGACGTCAACAAAGGGGGTGACATTGATATCAGCAATCAAGCCCTTGTTGCCCCTGTTTTGCATAAGGGCCATTAGTTTTCACCCCGCGCCAAGATGTCCCTCTCCACCAGATTGAGAAAATCTGCTGAGAAATTTGCCATTTCACTTTCAACATCACTGAGCTTATTGGAAAAGAAATTATAGAAAATAACAGCAGGAATGGCCACGGCAAGGCCGGCCGCCGTAGCTACCAGGGCTTCGGAAATGCCAGGGGCGACCACGGCCAGGGACGCTGAGCCGTGGGCGCCAATCTCATTAAAGGAAACCATAATGCCCCACACCGTACCGAACAGACCGATAAAGGGAGTTGAGGAACCGGTGGTGGCAAGAAAGGGCAGGGCGCGACCGAGCTCAATACTCTTGATCCCCTCCGCCTTTCCCAGGACGCGTTTGAGGTTATTCATGCCCGCCAGTCTCATTTCCAGATTTTCCTGGCCATGCTCCCTGACGCGTTCAATTTTCTGGAGTTCAGTGTAGCCTGTTTGAAAGATGTGGGCCTCCGGGCATAAACTCTCCTGGGAGATGTGGAGGGCTTCGGCCAAGGTCTTGCATTTCCAGAAGGTATTAAGAAAGGTCTCAGAGTCCTTTTTCAGATCCCTAAAGAGGATGAATTTCTGATAGACGATAAACCAGGAAAATCCAGAAAAGGAGAGGAGGACAAGCATGACGAATTTCACCGTGAAACCGGCATGCCAGAAAAGTGTGAAAATGTTGAGATCCTGCACTGTTAAACCTGTTGGGAAGTTGATTTGAGTTTACGTACGGATGATGGTCGGCCGGGTCGTAAAAAGGTTATGAATCTATAGCGTTTTTTTAATTGATTATAAAGGTAATTCTGGGTTTGACGGTCACCGGAAAAACCTGCAAGTTCACCAGGGTGGTGGGGCAGTGCTGCCTGGCTACTAAAATGAATAAAATATGGACAAAAGGTTCCTTTTTTTCTTGTAAACGGGCCTTTTGGGCCCCTGTTTGGCCAGCAAATTCTTTTGACACTTTCTTAGGGTTAATGGTAAATGATCATTTCTTAATTAAATTCGCCTTTTAATCGGTTTCCTCCCCATTAAAAGACATGACTGGCAGATTTCCCACCTATGAAAACAATACAACTCGGTATAATTGGCTTTGGCACAGTTGGCAGCGGTACAGCCCAGGTTCTTCTTGAGCAAAGTAACCGTATCACCCGTCGGACAGGTGTCCACATTCGCCTGAAAACCGTCTTGGTGCGTTCACCCCGGCAATTACCCCCGGAGTTTGCCGATGTCACGGTCACCTGTGAACCCGAGGATCTCTTTAATGACCCGGATATTGATATCATTGTTGAACTGATCGGCGGCATTGAGCCGGCCCGGACCTATATCCTCACGGCCATGGAGCATGGCAAACATGTGGTAACGGCCAACAAGGCCCTGCTCTCTGAATGCGGTATGGAGATTTTCAAGGCTGCGGCCAGGAATAATGTAGAGATTGGCTTTGAGGGCAGCGTTGCCGGTGGTATTCCCGTCATCAAAACCTTTAAAGAGGGGCTTGTTGCCAATCGTATCGTCTCCATCATGGGTATCCTCAATGGTACGGCGAACTATATCCTGAGCCAGATGACTGAACATGGCCTGCCCTTTGCCGAGGTCCTCAAGGATGCCCAGCAGAAAGGATATGCCGAGGCAGATCCCACCTATGATATCGAAGGCATTGATACGGCCCATAAGCTTGCCATCCTGGTGACCCTGGCCTATGGGGTTGAGGTCAAGGTAGATGATATTGCCGTGGAGGGTATCAGTCATATTGAGGCCCTTGATATTGATCTTGCCCGGGAGTTTGGTTATCGCATTAAGCTGCTGGCAATCAGCCATAATAACGGCAACGATTTTGAGGTCCGGGTCCACCCCACCCTGGTTCCCGAATCCCACCTCCTGGCCTCTATCAACGGCGCCTTTAATTCCGTCCATATCCAGGGCGATATGGTGGGCGATATTCTTCTCTATGGCCCTGGGGCGGGCAAGCTTGCCACGGGCAGCGCTGTGACTGCCGATATTGTTGATATTGCCAGAAATATCAGCCATGGCGCCATCAACCGCGTTTCCTGCCTCTCCTATCTGCCTGAATTCATCGAGGCCAGGAAGATTACGCCGATCAGTGAATTGAAATGCTCCTATTATTTTCGCTTCACCACCCTGGATCAGCCCGCAGTATTGGCAACCATTGCCGGTATTTTGGGTAAATTTAATATCAGTATTGAATCTGTTATTCAGAAATCGAACCATAAGGGCAAAACAGTGCCCATTGTGATGAGAACCTACGGGGCTGTCGAGGCTTCGGTGGTTGAGGCCTTGGCCGAGATCGACAAACTGCCGATTGTTGCTGCGGAGACGGTGAAGATACGAATACTGGCCCAGGGGGATTGATAGCAATGAAAACCGTGATCCTGGTTGGTGATGGCATGGGTGATTACGGCCATGCTGAGCTCGGTGGTAAAACAATCCTTGAGGCCGCCCGTACCCCTGGCATGGACCATCTGGTCAGCCACGGCAAACTGGCCCTGCTGCAGACCGTTCCTGATGGCATGTTGCCCGGTAGCGACGTTGCCAATCTCTCCCTGCTCGGCTATCGCCCCGAGGAATTTTATACGGGTCGCTCCCCCCTTGAGGCCGCCAGCATGGGCGTTGAGCTTGGCCCCGATGACATTGCCTTCCGTCTCAATCTGGTGAATGTCCGGGAGGAGGACGGTGCCATGACCATGGTCGATTATAGCGGTGGTCATATCTCCACTGCTGAGGCCCATGAGTTGATCAGCGCCCTGGAGGCAGCCCTTCCGGCCCAAGGCCTGGCGCTCTATCCAGGCATCAGCTACCGCCATCTCCTTGTGGTTGATGGCGATATAACGGGATTAGAGACGGTGCCCCCCCATGACTACCCGGAAAAGGATGTCACCACCTTTTGGCAGAATTACGCCTCTGTGCCCCTGCTCGCTGATTTTGTCCACAGGGCAAAGGCCATCCTCGCTGACCATCCGGTTAACGTGAGGCGGATGGCTGATGGCAAATTATCTGCCAATTGCGTCTGGCTCTGGGGCGAGGGTAAGGCGCCTGCCATGTTGAGTCTTAACGAACTGTTTGGGGTAAGTGGCGCCCTCATCTCTGCGGTGGATCTGCTGAAAGGGATCGGCGTCTATGCCGGCATGGAGGTCCTGGAGGTTGAAGGGGCCACAGGCTACCTTGATACCAACTATCAGGGCAAGGTCGATGCGGCCCTGGCTGCCCTTGAGCGCCACGATTTTGTCTTTGTCCATATTGAAGCGCCTGATGAGACAGGCCACCAGGGCCTTCTTAAGGAAAAACTACAGGCGGTTGAAGATTTTGACCGCAATATCGTCCAGCCTATCTTTGCAGGACTCTCGGGGTTTGAACCCTTCCGGGTCGTGGTTTGCATGGACCACTTCACCCCGGTTTCCCTAAAGACCCATACCGATGATCCGGTGCCGGTGCTGATATATGACTCGACACAGCCAGTGGATGGTGAATTCTCCTCCTACAGCGAGGAAAACGGCCGTAGGGCAGGAGTTTTTTATAAGAACGGGGCGCAATTCTTGAGAGCGGTGCTGGCTTGACAGGGAAGCGTACCATGGCCATGCTTGAACCTGTCAGGCAGAGTCAGGTCCGTGTTCTTTACGGCGACACGGATGCCGGCGGCGTGGTCTATAATGCCACCTATCTCCGCTATTTTGAGCAGGGGCGTGGAGAGTTCATGAGGGAGTGCGGTCTGCCCTATAAACTCCTGGAGGATAGGGGCTTTATTCTTCCCCTGGTTGAAAGTTATCTGCGCTACAAGGCGCCAGCCCGGTATGACGATTTGCTTTTGATCGAAACCTGCCTGGCCGACCTGACCCCCTTTTCCTGCCGTTTTCACTGCCAGATCAGGAATACAGAGGACAACAGGCTGCTCGTTAAGGGGTTTACCAGCCACGCCTCCATCAACCGGCAGGGAAAACTGACCCGGTTACCGGATGATGTTCTTGCTGTTCTTGGCGAATATCTTGGTAAACCGTAAGGGGCTGGACCTGGAAGGGGCATTTGTAGGGAAAATGCATAAAAAAAAGGCTAACCAAAATTGTTGGTTAGCCTTAGGAAATACATGGTAGCGGGGGCAGGATTTGAACCTGCGACCTTCGGGTTATGAGCCCGACGAGCTACCGAGCTGCTCCACCCCGCGTCAGTGAAAGAGACAATACTTCTTACCCCTTGCTGTGTCAATGTTTATGTTGCATTTTACCTGCACAGAAACTTTTTTTTATTAATGCTGTAATCAACGAAAAACACCATGGTTCAAAAACGACAAAAAGAGGGTGGGGACAAGCGGAAAAGTATCCTCCTCGTTGATGATTTGGTCAGTAATGTCAAATTGCTCGCCCGCCATCTTGATGGTTATAGGCTCTACTTTGCCCTGGATGGCGCCACTGCCCTTGCCGTTGCCCAAGAGAGCCAGCCGGACATGATTCTCCTTGACGTCATGATGCCTGATATTGACGGCTATGAACTCTGCCGCCGCCTCAAGCAAAACCCTAAAACGAAGAAAATACCGGTCGTCTTTGTGACGGCGAAAAATCAAGAGGATGATGAGGAGATGGGGCTGCAGGTCGGCGCCATCGATTTTATCACCAAACCCGTTAATGGGGCAATTTTGCGGGCCAGAATCGCTAACCACCTTGAACTCAAGGAACACCGTGATAATCTCGTCGGCTTACTCTCTGACAAGAGCAATGAGCTTGATGCAACCTATGGCCAGTTACTCCATGCCGAGAAATTAAGCACCCTTGGCAAGTTGACTTCGTCAATCTCCCATGAGTTTTCCAGCCCCCTCTTTGGCATGGAACAGATTTTAACCACATTTCATGATGAGGAGGAGGGTGCTGAAAAAAAGCATATGCTGGCCGTCTGTATTGATGAATGTCGAAGGCTGCGGGAGCTCATCCGTTCCATGCAGAATTTTGGCCGTCCCACCTCTTCCCATATGGGACCCACTGATCTCAATCAGGTCATTGTTGATGTCTTACGGCTGTGTGGAAAGACCTTTGAAAAAAACAACATACTTGTGGAAAGGAATTTGCAGAAGGTCCCCCTGCTTAATGCCGTCGAGGATCAGATGAAACAGGTGGTCTTTAATCTGGTAACCAATGCCTGTGACGCCATGGAAAATAACAGTGGCAGGGTTTTCGTTTCCACCAGTTTTGTGAAGGGGCATGTTGTTTTCACCATAACGGATAATGGCTGCGGTATCGAGCCTGCCGATATCCAGGCGGTTTTTGCCCCATTTTTTACCACCAAGCAGGAGGGACGGGGCACGGGCCTGGGACTGTCGATCTGCTATGGAATCGTCACAACCCATAAGGGCAGTATTGAGGTAAGGTCTAAACCCGGTGCCGGCGCAACCTTTGTTGTGCGGATTCCTGTCATGGAGCAAAAATAATGGAAAAAGAAGTGGATGTCCTTCTCATAGATGACCACCTCCTGGTGAGGTATGGCCTAAAGGCAATGCTTGAGCGGCTCGATGGCTTCACCTGTGTGGCAGAGGCAGAGGCCGGCAGGGAGGGGGTCACCCTGGCCCGTCAGCATCAGCCCGATGTGGTGGTTCTCGATATTGACCTTGGTAAGGGCATGAGCGGTTTTGATGTTGCTGAAGAGATAAGGGATATCTCCCCTGAGTCGAAGATCCTCATGCTCACCGGCAATCCCAAACCACAATTTTTCCAGATGGCCATCCAGGTTGGTTGTGCCGGCTATGTTCTTAAGGTCGATTCCGATCAGGAGTTCGTTCTTGCCCTGGAGACCGTGGCCCAGGGTGGAAAGTATCTGTCTAAATCATTTACGGCTGATGTCTTTACCCTCCTCCAGCAGGGTGTTACCACGGAGGGGGATAGTGCTGAAAAACCCCTCACCCGCAGGGAGCATTCCATAGCCCATCTTGTCTGTAAGGGGCTCAATGATATTGCCATTGCCAAAGAGCTCTGTATCAGTCCGAAGACGGTTCGGGTCCATAAATCCAATATTAAGAGAAAGTGTAACTGCAGAACCAGCGGTGAGCTTATTTTAAAATTGACCTCGCTGGATTTTGGTTGAAGGCCTGGTCTCGGTGGTAATAATAGCCCTATCTCTGCTAACTCCCTTAAAATACAATATTTTATTGCATTTTGTTTTTTGAGATGGTAGTCGTTATCACTCTCTTATAGTTTTTTATGACTAACGTGGGGTTTATGGGGTGGCACGTATGGAGATGCAGGATAAGCTTTTTGAACTCGATTTTGACAAGCTGAGGAAGCGTGTTGACAGGCTTGATCAGGAGCTGTCACCCCCTGATATAGGGTTTGATCGTCATATCGATAATGGCCATCTCTGGCAGAGTACCTTTGA
>JAUVQZ010000261.1 GCA_030597865.1 Pseudomonadota bacterium
AGGGTGATGGGCAGCCTCCCCTGAACAACAGACCTGCCGCAAGACGTCAAGAAGACCGAAGCGCTCAACTCCGGGAAATACCTGGGTAACAGGTTTGCCGACCACGTCCTGCCGTCTCACACCATCTATTTCCTCGGCCTTTTGATTAAAATCGACAATCTCAAAATCATCGCATTCTCCCAGAGAGCGATAGATAATAGCACCACTGCCAAGCTGGCTAAAGAGGAGGCGAAAACGCTCCTCCCTTTCAGCGGTAATCTGATGGGAACGGACAAGACGGCGGCAGAGAAAAAAAACAAGGGAAAAGAAAAAGAGAGCGGTGAGTGCTATGAGAATAGATTCATGGGTGCTATGGTCTGAAGAGACAGGGGCAGACAGTATGACCAGGGTATGGTCAGCGATATACTCACCAGCAAGCGCCACAAGGAGGTAGGCAACCATGGCCGCCAGGGCCAGCAGGGCTGGTCGTTGTTCAATCCTTGCACGATAGCGTCTCACTTTTGTTATAGCCCCCTTTATCTTATTTACTCACTCAACGTTTCCGAGGGTATCCTCTCTCCTGCATTCAGCAATCCTGAACCCTATCCCCGGGCCATCTCTTCCACAAGGCCGATCACCTCCCGGCCCATATCAGGCAGGGCAACAAGTCGCTCAGCCCCTCCCCGGGTCCACGCCTCTTTGGGCATGCCAAAGACCACCGAGCTCTTTTCATCCTGGGCCAGGGTGCGGGCCCCGGCCTTACGCATGGCCACCATGCCCTCTGCCCCGTCCCGCCCCATGCCGGTAAGCATGACACCAATGGCATTGGCGCCGCCGGCCTGGGCCACGGACTGCATCATCACCTCCACGGATGGACAATGGCCACAGACATTCTCCCCCGGGTTACAGTGCACCTTATATATGCCACCGGACCGTCTGAGGCTCAGATGTTTACCACCCTCACCAATGAGAACCAGCCCCGGCCTGACCCGATCGCCATGCACCGCCTCTTTGACCTCCATGGCGCAGAGACCGTTCAGGCGCTCGGCAAACATGGCGGTGAAACCGGGTGGCATGTGCTGGACAATGATCACACCCGGCATGGTGGCCGGAAAGCAGGTAATCACCTGACGAATGGCCTCGGTACCACCGGTGGAGGCGCCAATGGCAATGACCTTATCCGTTGATTCAGCCAGGGCCGTACTGGCCAGACGTTGGCGCTCCGAGGGCAACAGGTCCTGACGCCTATGCTTCCAGTGACTGACATTGGCCGAGGAGGCAATCTTCACCTTGGTGCGCAACTCCATCATCATGGACTTAAGACCATGGGCCAGGCCGCTGGTGGGTTTGGAGACAAAATCAACGGCCCCGGCATCAAGGGCGTCCATGGTGATCTGCTTACCCTTCTGGGTCAGGGAAGACACCATAACCACAGGAATGGGGTATTGGGGCATAAGGCGACGCAGGAACTCCACACCATCCATACGCGGCATCTCCACATCCAGGGTGAGGACATCCGGTTGGAGGTGAACGAGCTTGTCCCTGGCCACAAAGGGATCAGGGGCAGTGCCCACCACCTCGATACCAGGATCGGCATTAAGGCCTTCGTTAAGGATCTGACGCACCAGGGAGGAGTCATCCACCACCAGCACCTTTACTATTTTCTTTACTGTTGCCATGAATTTCCAACAGAAGAGAACGTGGAATATTCTTATTTCCTATCCCTTCAAAAGATTGAGTCGCAAGCCCCATGGGGCTGCTGATCATAAGGATCACATAGATGCCAATGACAAATATAAAAAACGACGTATCTATCAGGGAGGCAAAACACCCGCCTACGGCAAGTAGACGGGTGAGGATTCGCGGCATGAAAGACCGGTAACACTGACATTAACCAGTCTTCAGGCAACGTGCATATTGCTTCGGCGGTTGAACATCGAAACAAACAGCCAACCTGTTTTTCACCACAGAGGACGTTCTTTTCAATGCCCCCTTGAGGGGTACAGAGAACTACGTTAGTTTAGTCTTTTCCTCTGTATCCTCCGTGCTTAGATAGGTGTTTTGATTTTGGGTTAACTCTTTAATCGCCGAGGCAATAGTAGGGATCACCAGGGGACTTGAATGTTAAAATAATCTATCACCCGTTGGCAAACACCCCCTGAATCCCTGCTAAAATTTCCCAAAATCGTCATCATCAAGATCCACAAAATCGGCTGGATTTACAGGGGCGGCAATCTGCGGCTTTAGCTGGAATTCTCCCTTACCGGGAAGGGGTTCCACCAGGCGCGGCTGAAAATCCATCGACTGCTCTCTAATCCGGAAACGGCCCATCATCTCCTTCATCCTCACGGCCTGGCTGGAGAGCTGTTCCGAGGCAGAGGCCCCCTCCTCGGCGCTGGCCGTGTTCTGCTGGGTCACCTGATCGATCTGGCTGATGCCTATATTGACCTGGCTGATACCCTCAGCCTGCTCACTGGAGGCCGCGGCAATCTCTGCCACCAAATCGCTCACCTTGGCAACGGAGCCGACAATCTCACCCAAGGCTGCGGAGGTACGACTGGCGATCTCGGAGCCATTGTTGGTCTTGGCCACCGAACCCTCGATGAGCTCGGCCGTCTCCTTGGCCGCCTTGGCAGAGCGGGCTGCCAAATTACGAACCTCTTCGGCAACCACGGCAGAACCCTTGCCGTGGCGACCGGCCCGGGCCGCCTCCACCGCGGCATTGAGGGCCAGAAGGTTGGTCTGGAAGGCGATTTCATCGATGGTCTTGATAATCTTGGAAATATTCTCACCCGACTCAGAGATCTCGGCCATGGCCTCCACCATATCCTGCATCTGCGTATTGCCGCGCTGGGCCGCCTCCCTGGTCTCCTCGGCCAACCTATTGGCCTGGCCGGCATTTTCGGCATTTGTCTTGGTCTGGGAGGCCATCTCGGTCATGGAGCTTGTTATCTGCTCCAGGGAGGCGGCCTGTTCAGCTGCCCCCTGACTCAAAGACTGACTGGCATCCGCCACCTCACTGGCGCCGGAGGCTATCTGTTCAGTGGCAACCAGGATATCTGTCACCAGGGAGTTAAGGTCCTCACGGGTCTTGACCAGGGCAGCACCGATAACATCCAACTCATCCTTGATGCTGGCGTCGAAGGTCAGATCACCGTCGGCCAACTGCTCCAAGGCCTTGACCACA
>JAUVQZ010000207.1 GCA_030597865.1 Pseudomonadota bacterium
CCACCAGCCAGTCGCCGGGGGTGAGCATGAAGTCGATAATGCCGTTAATCCAAAAGAGCGACATCCAGGCGCAGCCAAAATAGATCCAGCCCAGGATAAGATGGCGCCTGTTATCCAGGCGACCATAGGTGTAGTAGTAAAGAAAGAGGGCCAGGATCTCGCCGAGGAAAAAGACCCACTCAATGGCCCAGCCAAAGACAAAGATGTGGATGAGGGCCGAGGTGGCACTGGGATTAAGCAGGGCAATGGTAAACCAGATGCCAACGCCGGTCATGGCCCCAAAAACCATGGTGAGCAGCAGAAAAAAGCGGGTATTTCTGCGGGCATATTCGAGAATGGTGGTCGATTTTTCAGCCAAGCCCTTGCGCTCCAGAAGGACCAGAAACAGACCGCCGCCCACGGCAAAATGGGCCACATAGACGTGAACAACGGCAATAAAGGCGATGAGCAGTCCACCGCCCGCCCAGTCCAGCTGCCAGACAGGATAATTCATGGCTGCACCTCCAGGCCGGTTATGACCAGGCGGACCATGTACCAGACCAGGGCGATCCCACCGGCGAAGAAGAGAAGAAAGAGAAGCAGGGGGGAGTATTGGGGCTGCAGCTCAAGGTCAGAGGGGGTGAAATAGGGGGCAAGGTATTGCAGCCGCACTATCTCCCGAACGCCGACCATCGAGATGACAGTAACAAGGGTCACCAGGGCGGTGATGCGCACCTTGCGAGCCAGGGCAAAGACCAGGGACAACAGGGTTCCGAGGATACCGAGACTCAAAAACAGGGCAAAGAGCAATGCCAGCCCAGAACCGCTGAAGCTGGTGACATGGGACGGGAGGGCCTTGAAAAACCAGAGCCCGACACCTATCTGACTAAGGGTGGAACCGATAAACCAGCGGAGACCCAGCCGGCGCATCCCGCTTTTTTTTTCGTTGCCCCGCCCCACCTGCCAATCGCCATAGAGGGCGAGCCCCAGACCAGCCACTGCCGTTGAGGAAAGGATGAAATGGAGATACCTGGGCAACAGGCTCGGCTCACTGAGATTCAACAAAAACCCGCCGGGGTGGTCAAAATAGCGCTGCCAGGATTCCGGCTCCAGCATCATGGTCATGTTGTTAACAAAGATAAAGGCGATGAGCAGGAAACAACAAGCCACCGTACCGCTGACAAGGGCGCGGGCCGGGCCCAAGACCTCCCACTTGATGCCATGGAGATAGACACCATAATAGCCGACGAGTAAAAGGAGGATGACGCTTAGCCACACCCAGGCCATGAGCACGGAACTGGTATAGATAAAATGACCGTACATAACCTGAAGAAAAAGCAGGGGGGCAACGCCAAAATTGACGGTAAAGGCAATGGTAAAGGGGAGCTTGCCGACAATAAACCTATCGACTTCCGAAGTGGTGCCGCGCAACTGATGAACAAAACAGATCAAGACCCCACCCAGCATGAGGTTCATCATCAGGAGATGCATGACAAAGGTGACATTGAGCAGCCCCTGAAACCAGGCCCAATGCACCGGTATAACATCCGGACTTGGAATAAGTGTTTGTAAATCCATCTCCCCTCCTAAAACCCTTTCATGCCGCAGACCTCAGCGGCGATGCTGCCCCCAGACAGTTGCCTCCAGCAGCCCTCTCCCTCAAGAAATAAAACATGCAAAGTTTATCAAATACTTTTTGACATTACCCTGTCAACCCTTAGGCAGACGAATGACCAATGTCCCCATTTTCCTTGCCGTTTTTTCCTCGTTTATTAGGATAGCTAACCAATATTTTGATATTAAACCCTTGCTTGTTGGCTGATCACAAACAGGCTATGTAAGGGAAAATACCCCCCCTCATTTTAACTTTTTACACCTATCAGCAATAACTTTTACCAAGGGCTACCAATAATCGTTAGACTTCTGTTTTTAAAATGTTATTATTGCGATTATTTTCAAACATTTCTGCCCAGACCTGGAAACACGGCAATACCTAAACAGGTTCACAGTTTCATACATCCCCTGTTCAAGTCCCGGCAGTCGATGAAATTGGTACATGCTGTCAACCCCTATAATGCGCTCAGCATCTCCACCACAGACTAAGGATCCATTTTATGTTTTCACCTTTTAACTCATTGTTTGGCTGGCTCGCCAATGACCTGGCCATTGATCTTGGTACAGCAAACACCCTCGTCTATGTTAAGGGAAAGGGTATTGTTCTCCGTGAACCATCCGTGGTAGCAGTCCGGCAAGACGGGCGAACCAACCGGGTCCTGGCCGTGGGCAAAGAGGCCAAATCCATGCTGGGCAGGACCCCTGGCAACATCCAGGCCATCAGGCCCATCAAGGATGGCGTTATTGCTGACTTCGAGGTTACCGAGGCCATGCTGCGCTACTTCATCAACAAGGTCCATAACCGCCGCACCCTGGTCCACCCCCGCATCATCGTCAGTGTGCCCTCCGGCATCACCCAGGTGGAAAAAAGGGCGGTGAAGGAATCTGCCGAATCCGCAGGCGCCCGCGAGGTTTACCTCATTGAGGAGCCCATGGCAGCCGCCATCGGTGCCGGATTGCCCATCACCGAACCAACCGCCAATATGATTGTTGACATTGGCGGCGGCACCACCGAGGTGGCGGTTATTTCCCTGGCCGGCGTGGTCTATGCCAAATCCGTCCGGGTGGGCGGCGACAAGATGGACGATGCCATCCTACAGTACATCAAACGTAACCATAACCTTGCCATCGGCGAACATTCCGCCGAGGTGATTAAAACCACCATCGGCAATGTCATGCCAGATGAACCATTTGAAACCATGGACATCAAGGGTCGCGACCTCGTCTCCGGCGTACCAAAGACCCTGAGCATTAACTCCAGCGAAATCAAGCAGGCCATTTCCGAGCAGGTGGACGCCATTATTGATGCGGTCAAAAACGCCCTGGAACTCACCCCACCCGAGCTTTCCGCCGACATTGTTGACCAAGGTATTGTACTCACCGGTGGCGGTGCCCTGTTGACCAATCTTGACAAACGGCTAAAGGAAGAGACCGGCCTACCCATCATCATTGCCGACGACCCCTTATCTTCGGTGGTCCTTGGCTCAGGCAAGGCCCTGGAGAATCTTGATGTCCTCAAGGAAGTTATGGTTACATGACCTACAGCTCAAAACCTAGGTTTCTCCAATACCTTATTGGTGTAGCAATTATAAGGATGAGGGATGAATTATGAGGATGACCATCAGTAAATTCATCCCCCATAACTCATCCCTCATCCTTTTTAATGAGTGTGGCCCAACCGAGCTTTTATGAAAAAACGCCGTACCAGACCCAGCACCCCCAAGACCTATTTCTTATATGGCCTTGTTATTACCGTGTTTCTGATGATCATTGTCACCACCGTGGGCCGCAGCCATTTCAACGTTCCCCAGAAATTCGGCATGGACGTGGTGGGCAAGGGCCAATACGTGGCCACCCGAATCTTAAGCGGCATCAGCAATGTCTGGAACAGCTATATCGCCCTGATCTATGTCCGCCGTGAAAACAAGGTACTGCGAGAGGAGCTGGACAGGGCCATAAGCACAAACCAGGAATACCGCGAGGCCATGGCCGAGAACATGCGCCTGCGCAAACTCCTGCAGGTCAAAGAGAGCCTCAAGCCCCCCACCCTCACCGCCCAGATCATCGGCCGGGACCCCTCCCTCTGGTTTCGCACCCTCACCATTGACCGGGGCACGCAGGACGGTATCAAAAAGAGCATGCCCGTTGTTACTGTGGAAGGTGTGGTTGGCCAAATCCTTGAGACGTCCCGCACCACATCAAAGGTTCTTCTCGCCCACGACCATAACTCCGCTGTCAACGCCCTTATCCAAAAAAACAGGGTCCAGGGCATTGTCAAGGGAGAGGGCAGCCAGTCCTATAAAATGCATTACATTCTAAAAAATGCCGCCATCGAAGAGGGGGATCTCATTGTCACCTCAGGGATGGGCGGCTCCTTCCCCAAGGGAATTCCTGTGGGGGCAGTCTCCTCGGTGACAAAGACGAAACGGGGCATGTTCCAGAACATCACCGTGACCCCTGCGGTAAACTTCAGCCAACTTGAGTATCTGATCGTTATCCTCCAACAAGATTCCCTGACGGACTGACCATGCCCTGCGCACCGTTTATCATCCTCGGCACCCTGCTTCTTATTCTGCAGACCTCATTCCTACCCACCATGCCAGGTTGGTTTGCCAAGCTTGACCCCCTCTTTGTCCTGGTGGTCTTCGTAATCGTGCGCCTCGACCCTTACCGGGGCGCCGTGCTTGTCCTTTATTTCGGCATGCTCACCGATATCTTCTCCGGCATCTATTCCGGACTCCACCCCGTGACCTACCTGACCCTCCACTTTATGATTAAACTGCTGTCACGACCCTTTGTCCTTAACGAACCTCCCCACCAGATCCCCTTGGTGATTACCAGTTATTTCTTTGTCCTAGGCCTCATCCACATGATCACAACCTTTCTCTCCCCGAACGTGACCTCACTGTGGAACTGGAAAGAAATTATTGTGCGCATGCTGCTCCTGGCCATTATCACCATGCCCCTTTTCAGCCTGTACGACCTCTCCATGACCAAGATATCGCCGAAAAAGGCCCTGGGAATTCTCATCAAACCACGGAACAAAAATAGGTTCCGAGATGACTTTTAGTGACTTACTCCGGAAAGGCTGCCATAAGAAACCTGCCATTTGAAAACTTGTTTTGAAACTATTGACTTACACCTACTGCCAAGTCACTTATCCTTTCCACTTTATGTGGGTTAAACAGTGAAACATGCGCCGCTTACTTGACCAGATACATGTCCTTGACGAAGAGGAGTTACTCATCCTCAAAAAACGGGTGGAGCTTACCATCATCGTCATGGTCACCTTTATCGCCATTCTGGTGGTGCGCCTCTGGTACCTGCAGATCCATCAGGGAGAGAAATATACCAACCTGGCCCACAACAACCGGGTTCGCCAGCTCCAGATAATAGCGCCCCGCGGCAATATCCTGGACCGGCATAACAGAATCATCATCAGTAACCG
>JAUVQZ010000021.1 GCA_030597865.1 Pseudomonadota bacterium
CGGGTTCTGTTGCCCTCTGAAAGCCAGGCCTCCTTCACCTATAATGATGAGCAATGCCAGTTTGACATCAAGGACCTGAGTGTCGGCGGCATGCTGATGTATTCAAAATTTGATAGTGAAATTCCCAGGCACGGCAGTCATCTCAAGGATCTCAAGATCTCTGTGCCCTGCCATGACAAAATCCCCGGGGTGGAAAACGGCCTTCTCACCATTGCTGCCGATGATGCCGAGGTGGTGCGAGAATTTGTGCGCCAGCAGCATCCCATCTTTTTTTGTTTCGGGATTCGCATTTATCTGAGCAGCACCGAGGAGGAAAAGGTTTTGCGTTATGTCCGGCAGCGGGAGCTTGAGGTGCTGCGCAAGGGTCTCATCGGTTAATTTTCTTTGACAATCCGGACATGCACCTTTCTGGTGCGCGGTCCGTCAAACTCACAAAAATAGATCTTCTGCCAGGTGCCAAGGAGCAGGCGGCCCTGGTCGATGAAGACCATCTCCGAGGCGCCAAAGAGCGAGGCCAGGACGTGGGAGGGAGAGTTGCCCTCGGCGTGGCGAAAGGGCAGCTCAAAGGGGATGATCTCCTTGAGGGCCATGATGATATCGGTCTGCACGGTGGGGTCCGCACCTTCGTTGATGGTCAGGGCTGCCGTGGTATGGGGGTTGTAGAGATGGCAGATGCCGTTTGTCACCCCGCTCTCCTTGACCACCGTATTGATCTGGGAGGTGATGTCGACAAGTTCCATATAGCTGTTGGTGGCTACGGGAAATGAGGCTTTAACCATTGTCTGTCTCCTTAGTTAATCTGCAGCGATTTTCTGCCACAACGGCCATTGTTCTTCCAGGCGCCGAAAGCGGTGATCATTGTCAATCTCCATGTCCATCTTGCGATTGGCGATGAGAATTGCCCCTGGTTTGAGCTTCTCCTCAATCATGTGCTCGAAGGCGATTTGTTGCTTTTTTTCAGCAAAGGGCCGGAAATAATAGATCACATCAAAGTCGCCGAAGCGGTCAAACTCCCAGATGTCGTCCTGGGCCACGCATTCCTTACCCATGAGTTTTTCGGCTATCTTATAGGGGTATTCGTCCTTTTCAATGCCGTAGACGGAAAAGTCCATGAGCTCGGCCATGAGCATGACGTTGCCGATGCCGCAGCCCACATCAATGAAGGAGACGCCGGGCCGCATTTTTTTTTCCCCACGGAGCAGATCCCGGGCCAGGCTGATCTGGGCATGGGCCTGGCGGGTATCCATGGGCACAAAGGGGTATTCGCTGGTGGTGTCGTTGGCCGAGGCCCGGATGGCGTCGCGGGTGAAGTAGCCTATAAAGCGATTAATAATGCCGAAAAAGACATCAAGCTCCTCTTCCCGCTCATTTAAACTATGGGGTTTCATGACAGGTTCTCCAGTAAAAATCCATAAAGCAAGTCTATACCACATCACGGGCTGCCAGTCACCAAAAGGGCGGGGCTATACGTATGCAAGAAATAGATTGACCGGCAGGGCTATTTTTTATGGAATGAATGGCATGACTAGGTGCTCGCAACGTAATAACGGCAAAGCAGTCTGGAAAAGGAGTAGGCAATGGCCCATTTTGACTATGACATAGGTGTTATCGGCGGCGGCGCCGCAGGTCTGAGCGTCACCTCAGGTGCGGCCCAGCTCGGGGCCAAGACCATCCTGATTGAGAAAGAACCCATGCTGGGCGGTGATTGCCTCCATTACGGCTGCGTGCCCAGCAAGACCCTGATCAAGTCGGCCCATATGTATCAGAGTATGAAGATGGCAGATCAGTATGGCCTGCCATCTGTTACACCTGGTCCGGTGGATTTCTCCCAGGTTGTTGCCCGCATCAAAGGGGTGATCGATGAGATCCAAAAACATGACTCGGTGCAGCGTTTTAATAAGCTGGGGGCGGAGGTGGCCTTTGGCGCCCCGCGTTTTCGCGATGAGCATCTGGTGGAGCTTGGGGGCCGGACGATCTCAGCCAAAAAATGGGTGGTGGCCACCGGTTCCTCACCCTCCCTGCCTGCCTTCCCTGGCCTGGAGGGCACGCCCCATATTACCAATAGGGAGATATTTTACCTGGAGCGCCTCCCCAAGTCCCTCATCGTTCTTGGCGCTGGCCCCATTGCCGTGGAGATGGCCCAGGCCTTTGCCCGCCTGGGCAGTGAGGTCACGGTTATCCAGCGTTCCAACCAGATCCTCAGTCGCGAGGACAAGGATATGGCCGATCTGGTCATGGCGGCCATGGCCAGGGAAGGGGTGGTCTTCCATCTGGAGGTTGGGGTGGAAGGGGTGCAGGATCTTGGTGATCAGCGCCGGATCACCATTAAGACGAAATCAGGGGAAATCCGCGAGGTTGTCGGCGACACGGTGCTGGTGGCCCTGGGCCGCAGTCCCAATATCAAGGGCCTTGGCCTGGAGGCCATAGATGTGGAGTTTTCCAGGCGCGGTATTGTGGTGGACAACCGCCTGCGCACCAGTCAGCCCCATATCTATGCGCCGGGCGATATTAACGGGGCCTATCAGTTTACCCATGCCGCAGGCTATGAGGCGGGCATTGTCATCAGTAACGCCATTTTCCATCTGCCCAGAAAGGCCAACTATACCTGGCTGCCCTGGGCAACCTATTGCGACCCAGAGCTTGCCTCCATCGGTATGAACGAAAAGGCGGCCCAGAAGGCGGGCCTGGACTATACCACCTGGGTGGAGGAGTTCAGCGGCAATGACCGGGCCTTGGCCGAAGGCCGGTTACAGGGCCAGATAAAAATGATCTTGAATAATCGCGAAAAACCCCTGGGTGTCCAGATCTGTGGCCCCCATGCCGGTGAGCTTATCTCGGAATGGGTGGCAGTGTTAAATGGCAGGATGAAGCTGTCGGGACTGGCCGGGGCAATCCATCCCTATCCAACCCTTGCTGAGATCAATAAGCGGGTGGCCGGCTCCTATCTGGCGCCCAAGATCTTTTCAGCCACCGTCAAAAAATGGCTGAAATTCTTTTTCAAGTACCGGGGGGATATGGGCTCAGGGAGCGGTCCCTGAGCCTGGCAAAGGGCGGTTCAAAACAATGGTAAAGGTCGTGCCTTTACCCGGGGGTGAAAGCAGGCTGATGTCGCCGTTATGGGACAGGACAATATGCTTGGCAATGGCCAGCCCCAGGCCGGTACCTCCCTGCTTGCGGCTCCGGGCCTTGTCCACCCGGTAAAAGCGTTCAAAGAGGCGGTGCTGGTGTTGACGGGGTATGCCCTCGCCCAGATCGGCAACCGTGATGGCTATCTGGCCCTTATTTGCCGTGGCGTTGATATCCACCCTGGTGGTTCCGGAGTATTTGACGGCGTTGTCAATGATGTTGACTATGGCGAGCTCCAGCAGGGGGGCGTTGATGGTTGCCTCAAGGGCGGCCGGGCAGTCGAGGTTGAGGTCAATGTCCTTCTGCGCTGCCCTGGGCCGGCAGACCTCGATGGCCGAGGAGAGAACGCCGTGCAGGGGGGTGGCTGTCATGGCAATGGCCCGGTTTTCCTCTTCAATGCGGGACAGGGTGAGAAGATCCTCAATGATCGACTTGAGGCGATTTGATTGTTTTTCAATGATTTTTAGGAAGTTTCGGAGGTTGTCCGGTTCCTCCATGGCGCCGTCCAGCAGGGTCTCGGCAAAGCCCTGGATGGCGGTAATGGGGGTTCGCAGCTCGTGGGAGACATTGGCGACAAAATCGCGGCGCAGGTTCTCCAGCTCCTTGAGACGGGTGACATCGTGGAGAACCACCAGGATCTGCTTCTGTTCCTCATTCTGGATCTGGACACTGTGGGCCTGGATAAAGCGATCGCCCCGCTGGCTGTGGGCCAGGGTGAGTTCCCTCTCCTGGGGCTCATCCGCCTCTAGCGAGTCCTGGATAAAACGTTTAAATGCGCTGTTGCGCACCACCTCAAGGATGGTGCGGCCAATGGCCTTTTTCTCCACCGTTGTTTCTAAGAGTCGGGCCGCTGCCCCGTTTAGGGCCGTGATCCGTTCTTTGTGGTTGATGGTGAGGATACCCTCCAGCATGGAGTCAAAAACGGCCTCCAGCTTATTGCGCTGGCTGACCACGGTATGAATTTGCCGGTCAAGATCCCTGGCCATGCGGTTTAAGGCCCCGGTTAGCTCCATTATCTCATAGGGGCCGGCCAGGGGAATCTCTTCGCTGAAATCGCCGCTGGCAAATCTGTCGGCCCCGGCCACCATTGCCTGGATAGGTCGGCTTATCTGTCTGGAAATAAAGAGGGTGATTGCGGCCACAAGGATGGCCAGGGCCAGGGCGCCCATGGCAATTTTATGCTGAATGGTTGCCAGGGCCGGATCAATGGCGGTGATGGGCACGGAGAGACGCAGACTGCCAACGGAGGAGCCGTCCTGGTGGCGGAGGGGGATGGCGACATACATGAGGTTTTCCTGCAGGGTATAGGAGAAGCGGATGGATGTGCCGGTGTCTCCGGCCAGGGCGGCGATAATTTCAGGCCGGTCCCCATGGTTGTCAAGGCGGGCCGGGTTTTCATCCGAGTCGGCCGCCACCTGGCCATCAGCGCTGACCACGGTGAAGCGGGTGGCTGATTTGCGGCCCAGCCTTTGGCACAGGGAGTTAAGTTCCTGCCATTGCCTGCTGGTGAAGAGGGGGAGGAGCTGGTCATCAACCAACAGGGCACGGGCCTTGAGATCCAGGCTGGTCCGCTGTTCATAGAAGGAGCGGATGAGCTGCGAGCTGAAAATGGTGGCCGCCAGCAGGGCCAGCAGGGTGATGAGCAGGTAGAGGGAAAAATGCCAGAAGAGCCTTTTTTTATTCATGGAAACTTTCTATCCGAGCAGCAGGAGAAAAGCAAGGGTGACCTTGATGTCTGCCTTGGCTGGCCGGAGCGATGGGCTGAGAGCTACCTGTAACACTGACTCTTGCTGAAGATGCGGGGCGGGGTGGTCGGTCCTTCCAGGCAGGCGATGATGGCTGTCAGGGCCGCACCGAGCTCCGGTAGGGCATGGCCAAACTCCTTGAGGCCGCTGATGGCCCGGCCCGACATCTTGGTTATCCCTCTCTCGTTACCCTGCGCGACATGGACAAAGGTGCCGGCTGCACAGATCAAGGCCTGGAGCGCCTTTTTGCGGTCTCCGGCAGGGGCGGGATACCACTCTCCTTCCAGGCATTCATGAACCTCGAAAAAGAGTTGCTCGTCCCACATGGCCAGGGCTGGGCAGATAATGCCCTTGACCTGGTGCCTTGTCAGGATTTGGTTGACGGCCTGATAGCGCTGGAGGCGCTCATGGATATAGGCCTTGTGGTGGGGGAGGAGCCGGTCATCTCTCAGGAAATCGGCGCTCACCTCGTCCACCCTGGTGAGCTCAGGGAGTGACTCCACCAGGGCCGATGAAAGGCCATTCCTGATATCCCGGGCCAAACGGTCATTAAAAGGATCAAATCTTGTTTCCATACCTGTTTTTATCACAGGGCTGTGGTAAAAGGCAGGAATTCCTGGACCCAGGCAACCTGGCGATTGGGGAACGGGGTGTCATGAAATACGCTCCGGAAACATAATCCAGCGCCCAAGAGGCGCAATACTGGATGTGATGGGCAAGGAAACCCAGCCAAGTTTCCGACTTGTTGGCTAATGCTATTTTTTAACGTGTATTTTAACAAGTTAACGGCCAAAGGTGGGCGTAACCACGGCGGAGTTTCCTTGGTAATCAGAATAGTGAAGGCAGATTTTTCACTGATTCCAGGACGAACCTTAAAAAAAATATGATGAACAGACCATGAGTAATTTTCTATTGATTTTTATCTGTCTGGGCGCGGGTATGATTCTCCAGCGTCGCCGGGATATTCCCGCCTCCACGGCCCAGGCCCTGAATCTCTATGTGATCTATATGGCCCTGCCAGCCCTGGTTCTGTCCCAGATGGCCAAGCTCACATTCTCCACTGAGCTGCTGGTCCCCATTACCATGCCCTGGTTTTTGTTGGCTGTCGGCGCCTCACTCGTTCTGCTTGGTCAGCGTCTCTTTGGCTGGAGCCGGGAGGTCACCGGCTGTCTGTTGCTCTGTGTCCCCCTAGGCAATACCTCCTTTCTCGGCATTCCCATGGTCACCGCCTTTTTTGGGCCGCAATATGTGCCCTACGCCGTGATCTATGATCAGCTGGGCAGTTTCATCGCCCTTTCCACCTATGGAACCCTGGTGCTGGCTAGCTATGAAGAGGGGAGCCGCCCCCAGCTTGGTAAAATCATCACCAAGATTGCCACCTTTCCGCCCTTTTTGGCCCTGGTCCTGGCCTTTGTTTTGCGTTTCTATGAATATCCTTGGCCCTGGCCGTCACCCTGGAGAGGATAGGCGCCAGCCTGGTGCCGGTGGTGATGGTGTCTGTGGGGCTGCAGCTCAAAGTTCGGCTGCCTGGCCCCTATGTGGTGCCGTTTTGCCACGGTCTGGTGGTGAAATTGATCCTGGCGCCCCTGGTGGCCCTCATTGTCTGCAAGGCCTTGGGGTTTGGCAGTGATGCGGCCCGGATCGCTATCTTTGAGGCGGGCATGCCCCCCATGGTCACGGCCGGCGCCCTGGCTATGGCTGCCGGACTGGCGCCCAAACTTGCCGCAGCCCTGGTGGGTTGGGGTATTGTCATCTCCTTTGCAACCCTCACCGGCCTCTATTGGTTGATGTAAGCTGGCGGTGGATGACCCTTGTCGTTACAGGAAGTCGTGGTTGTCACCCAGCAGCTGCTGAATATTTTTCAGCAGCTCCATCAAGTTATCTTCAGCCAGTTCAAAACCGCTTTCCCTGATGAGCCGCATGGCCTTTGATTTGGCAAACAGGCCCATTTCCAAGCCCTTTTCCCCCTCTAAACAGGGAAAACCTGCCATTTTTGTAAAGATGTTGGCCAGGTATATGATGGTGGAACCCTGCCGGTAATTTTTATCAAGCCAGGGGGCATGATGATGATAAACCTGGCTGATGACCTGGGCTGGGAAGTTCCACTGTTGAAGGAGTTTGGCGCCGATCTGGTAGTGGGTAAGACCGAGAATGGCCTTTTCCGCCTCCGCAAAGGTGGTGTGACGGGTCTCGATTTGGTCAACAACGGAGATAAATTCATCGTGGAGATATTGGTCCACGATGATTTTGCCAAGATCATGGATCAGGGCCGAGATAAAGATCGTGCTGTCAGATGTGAACTGGAAATAACGGGCCAGATAATTGGCAATATGGCTGCAGATAAGGGAGTGTTTCCAGAATCGCTGCCGGTTTTTTTCGTCCTTGTGGCTGGTGGCAAAGAAATTTTGGATGGTAAAGGCCAGCAGCAGGGATTTTACCTCGCCAAGACCGATGATGACAATGGCATGTTTGATCGAACTCACCGTATTAATGGTGCCGAAAAAAGGTGAGTTTGCATATTTAAGGATCTGGATGGACAGGGCCTGGTCCCGTTCAACGAACTGGGTGATGGTATCAATGCTGGTGTTGTCGTCGTCAATGAGGGCCAGGATCTCCGTGGAGGTATCCGGCAGGGTGGGAATCTGCTCAATGGTGAGGATGAGCGCCTCGAGTTTAAGTTTCAGCATGGGCGGGGGGGAGATAGGCAGGGATGATGATATTTACATCAGGCTGTCACTATTACCTTCCAGGACGAGGATTTCTTGAATCTGGACAAGTAATTTGTCAATGATGTCCCGGTCAAGCTCAAAGCCGTTCTTGTTGATAATATGAACGGCCTTTGAGCTGGCAAACTGGTCGATATCGATAATCTTTTCCTGGGGAAGACAGGGGTATCCCACCAGTTTCGTAAAGATATTGGCGAGGTAGGTGATCATGGAGCCAGTGAGAAAGTTCTGCTCCTGCCAGGGGGCGTGATGATGGAAGACCTGCATGATCACCTGTCTGGGGAAGGACCATTGCTGGAGGAGTTTGGCGCTGATCTGGTAATGGGTGGCGCCCAGGATCTCCTTTTCTGCCTTGTTGAAGGTGGTGTGGTTGGTCTCCACATAGTCGATGATGCGCCGGAACTCGTCGTGGAAATACTGGTCAACGACAATTTTACCCACATCGTGGATCAGGGCCGATAAAAAGAGGGTGTCGTCTGAGTCACATTGGAAATGACGGGCCAGAAAGCGGGCGATATGGCCACTGATGATGGAGTGTTTCCAGAGCCTCTTTCGATAGAACTGGTCGCCCTCTGAGTTTGAAAAGAATTTTTGGACGGCAAAGACCAGTAACAACGATTTTACCTCACCCAGGCCGAGAATAACAATGGCATGGCTGACCGAACTCACCGTGCTGATGGTGCCGCTGAATGGTGAGTTGGCCACCTTGAGAATCTGGGCGGCCAGGGCCGGGCCAGATTCGACAAGCCTGGTAACCTTCTCGATCCGGACATCCTCTTCGTTGATGGCGGCCAGCACCTCGCCGGACATCTCCGGCAGGGTGGGGATCTTTTCAATGGTGGCGACAATCTCGTCAATGCTGCATTTTTCCATGGTGTCTGTCCTGCCGCTTGCAGGTGGTGTACCTGGCGCCTGTCCATAAAGGGTCTTTTGGTCTGATCTCTGCGGCAAAAATAATGCTCAAAGTCTGCGCTTACCTGATCTCGAACAAAAAACCTTATTTATGGACAGATACTAGCCAGACCCTTTCGAGCCTGCCAGCAGCTCGCCAAGGTCAAGTTTCACCACCGGCCCGGCTAAGTGTGCCCCACTTTCTTTTGCTGCTCCCGGCTGCAGCCCTCCGCCAATTTTGCTGGCAATGTCCTCCAGTGTGAGGCGCAGGAGCCTGAGCTCCCTGGCGACCTCATCTGAAGATGAACCGCTATTCTTGTTGAGCGCCCTGCTTTCGATTGCTTTGATCTCCTTATGGGGTGCGGAGGGGATGTTCAGGGAGCTGCCCATGGTCTCCAGGGTGCTGCGCCAGAAGGAATCCAGATCACCGCCAACGATGCCCTCCTTGTTTTCAATGAGGCGGCTGGCAATCATGTGAAAACATTTGGCCACCTGGGAGTCTGGGAATTTACGCAGAAAAGGCTGTTGAAGACGGATGGCCTCCACCATCTTGCTGTCCTCAAGGACAAGACCCAGGGCAGAGACCTTTATCTTCAGGTGTTTGCTCACTGCATTTTTGAAGGTGGCAAAGGTTATCCTGGCATGGCTTGAGTCCTGGCAACGGTTGACCACCACCTTGGCCGGGCCCTTATAGCCGTTGGCGGCCAGAACCTTGAGCAGGGCGTAGGCATCGGTGAGGGAGGTGGGCTCATGGGTAATGACCAGAACCACCTCGCTGGAGGCGAGGCAGAAGGACGCCACGTTCTTGGAGATGCCGGCGGCCGTGTCAATGACCAGGAAATCGTAGTCCTTCATGGCAGAGAAGGAGCTGAGCAGTTTCTCCATCTGCTTGGGGTTGAGATTGACCATCTCCTCAACCCCGGAGCTGCCCGGCAGGATGTCCATGTTCGTACTTTCGGCAATGGTGATGTCGGTCAGGCTCTTGCCCTCGATGATGACATCCTTGATGTCGTAACGGGGGGAGAGGCCAAGGAGGATATTGACATTGGCCGTGCCGAAATCCGCATCAAAGAGGCAGGTGCGCTGGCCGAGCCTGGCGAGCTCCAGGGCCAAGTTGAGGCTGAGGTTGGTCTTGCCCACCCCGCCCTTGCCACTGGTTATGGTGATCGTTCTTGCCATCTTAGCTCAGCCCCCTGCCTTTTGCCTGGGCCAGGATCTCCACCTTGCCAAGGCTATTTTTCTTCAGGGTGAAAAGTACCTCTGTGCCGCCATGGTCAGCGCATATCTGTTTGAGATTGGCGGTGATAAAGTTCTGAAACTGGGCCTGGCCCACGGCTGGTTCGCCAGTTGTCTCCAGCAGGATGTTGAAATGACGCAGCATATCCGCCAGGCTGTCGGGGTCCTGGTCTGGATATTGGACCAGGAACTGAACGCCGGCGCTATTGTCCGGTGATACGGTCTGGCTCTCGTGGAGGCGAAAACGGTCGAGCATTTCAAAGGGCAGAACCCTGCTGAGTTCTGTCAAGGTGGTTGAACTCATCTTGAGCAGACCGTCATGGACCATGGTCTTCATGCCGCGCAGCAATGCCGTTTCCCTCAGTTCAGCAAGCTCCGCACCCTTGACAAAGGGAT
The DNA here is from genome assembly GCA_030597865.1 of Pseudomonadota bacterium. Lineage (GTDB taxonomy): Bacteria > Desulfobacterota > Desulfobulbia > Desulfobulbales > SURF-16 > BM506. The sequence goes on from JAUVQZ010000021.1 coordinate 10,121, forward strand.
CAGAGTTGTGGAGGCTGAATATTTCCGAAAGTACCGTTCTGCCCTTAAAACCGCTGTGGCCGCAGGATTCACAGCCGGAACCATGGAAGAACTGGAGGTGGGCGGGATATTTGTTAAAGATAAGGGACCACTCCTTGGGTTCAGGCTGGTATTCGGTGAGGCAGGTGGGGCAAATTTTCCGCACCAGACGTTGGCCCAGGACACAGGAAAGGCTGGCTGCTATCTGCAGACGATCAATCCCCAGATTTAAGAGCTTGAACAGGGCGCAAATGGAGTCGCTGGCATAGAGGGAGGACAGGACCAGGTGGCCGGTCTGGGCCGCATCAAAGGCCATGGCCGCGGTCTCACTGTCCCGCAGTTCTCCCACCATGATAATGTCCGGATCCTGCCGTAAAAAGGAGCGGAGAAGCGGGGCAAAATCGAGGCCAATCTTGCGGTTTACCCGGGTCTGGCTAATGCCGGAGAAGTTGTATTCAATGGGATCCTCGGCCGTGAGGATCTTTAAGGACGGGTCAAAGATCAGTTTCAGGGCGCCATAGAGGGTGGAGGATTTGCCGCTGCCGTTGGGGCCGGCGACCAGCATTAAACTGGCGTCGCTGTTGAGGCGGCGGGCAAAGGGCTCCAGGATATGGGGACTATGGCCGTTTTGCCGGAGGCTGAGCATGGCCTTGCGTGGATCGAGGATGTGAATGGTGATGTTTTCACCGGTCATTGAGGGACAGGAGGCCACCCGGAACTCCAGTTGGCTTTTACGCCGGTTCTTTTCGTTCAGGTAGTTGGTCCGGAAGATGCCGTCCTGGGGCAGTCTTTTTTCATTGATGTCCAGGTTGGCCATGACCTTGATCCTCGAGATCAGGGCGCCAGGGTGTTCATGCAGACAGCGCTGCAGCCATTCCGGAGCATGGTTTTTGATAACGCCGTCTATCCGGTAGCGAACGGTGATAGCCTTGGGATCCGGTTCAAGATGGATATCACTGGCTCTCTGGTCAATCCCATAACGGAGAATATATTGGATCGCCTCTTCAATATCGGCATTTTGTTCAGTGGAGGACAGATCCGCCAGGGCCTCGGTCTCCAAATCCTCGTCCAGGTCGATATGCATAAAGTCCTGAAAATCTTCCTGGTAAGATTGCTGTTGTTTTTTGAGCTCCATCAAGGTCTTTCGTATCTCCAAGGATGGCGTCACCCTGTAGAGTTCCTCAAAGAGTTCGCAGAAACGGTGTTCCGGGATAAGGACGCATTGAACCTGAAGCTGCTTGTAGAGCGCCATCAGTTCCCGGGCGCTCTGGATTGCCTCGGGCTGCATGAGGGCCAGCTTTATGTTTCTGTTGAGAATGGAGATGGGTAGGAGGAGATGCTCTTCGGCATAGCGGGCGCTGATCAGGCGTGGTAGCGATTCCCGGGAAAAGTCATCGTAGCGAAAGTCCTCCAGCCGATCAAAGGGGATATTGGCCTGGAGCGACAGGGCCTCCTGACATTGCTCAGGGGTGATAATTTGCTTGGCCATGAGGATTTCGCCCAGCAGCTTATTGCTCATCTTCTGGTCGGCAATGGCCTCATTGACCGTTTTCTCGTCGGTGTAATTAAGATGGATGAGGATTTCGCCGAACTTGATCTGTTTGCCATGTTTTGCCAGGAGGTGATAGAGGTCAAGGGGGGTGACAAGGTCCATGGCGCAGCATATCTCCCCGAAATTGCGGGGGCCCTTGCTCACCTTCTGGCAAAAGTCGATGTCGGCCGCAGAGATAATCCCCATGATTTCACCCTGGGTGGCGAGGATCTCCGGGTCAAGCTGTTCGTGGATCAGGAAGTCAACCTGTTCTTCGGAGAGGAGATTCTGGGCCACCAGGGCCTCAGGCAATGTCTGATAGGCGTTTTTGGCGCCCAGGCAGATTTCCAGCTGTTTTTCGGTGAGTACGTCGTTGTTGGTGGCGGTTCGGACGATTTCCGCCTGGATATCAGGCAGGGCGAGGAGACGGTTTTCCTTCTTGGCTGAAAGACGGCCGCTTTTTTGTAAGATGCGGAGAAATGACCGATCGGTGTAATCTTTCTCTTTATGTTGAATATCAAGGATTTGTTTGCAGTCCAGGGGCGTGATGAGATTTTCCTGGACCAGGAGCTCGCCGATTCGAGACTGGTCGGGCTCCGGCTGGCCGGCATGGGTTTGTTGGGGGTGCAGTATGTGGGTAAGCACTGTCAAATCCTTAAAGGGGTGGCAAAAGTTGCTATCTCCTTGAGACTGGGTCTCTGGGGGAAGTAAAAAAAGGCCAAGGTTGTGTTTTTACCTCCCTGCATCAAAGATGTTACGGGTTTCAGGAAAGAATATCAATCTTTAGTAGTGGCGGATTGTTTTTTTATAACTGAAATATGGAGCAGGCTGCCTGGGCTATTGTCCAACCACTCTTCCGGCGCTGCCAAGATGGGCAGGCCCTATGGCTATCTTGAGCGAAAAATCTAACTATTCAAGACACGCCACCCTTATGGTTAAATTGCCGCCCTTGTAAGAATCGGCGCAGGACGAAGAAATCGCTGGTCTGCAGTCAGCTCGGCTGTTTACTATGTAGCCATGGTGAAACAGGCTATGGGGAGAGGATTCAGGCTAGCCTTCAATGATATTCGGATTTCAGGAGAGAGGCGTTGCCCCACATGAGTATGGTTTACGATGAGAGGCGGCGCTCGTTTTTGCGCGGCCGGCAGCTGGATATACGCCCACCCTGGGCCCTTGATCTGGAGGAGTTTTTCAAGAAATGCAGCAGCTGCCAGCAATGTCTAGAGGCCTGCCCCGAGGGAATTTTGAGCATAGATGGTTTTGGCTATCCCCTGGTTGATTTTAGGCAAGGGGAATGCACCTTCTGTGGCAAATGTGAGGAGAGCTGCCCTGAAGGCGCCCTGCTAAACGTCGGCCAGGGGCCCTGGCACCATAAGGCCCATATCGCTGAGGGTTGTCTTAACAGCCAGGGAACCCTGTGCCGAACCTGCGGTGAGGAGTGTGGGGCCGGGGCTATCAGCTATCCCTTGCAGGACAATGGTTTTGGCCGGCCTCTTCTTGACCGCCAGCGCTGCACAGGGTGCGGGGCCTGTCTGCCTGTCTGTCCAGTTCTGGCCATAACTATGACCATGCCTTAATGGAGGATTATTTATGGGTTTGCTGACAATTGATGAGGATCTCTGTGAAAAAGATGGGCTCTGCGCCATGGTCTGTCCCTTTCGTCTCATTGGCCTTGAGGTTGGCAGCTCCTTTCCCCGGGCCGTGCCCGGCGCAGAAAAACGTTGTATACAATGCGGGCACTGCCAGGCCGTCTGTCCCCAGGGCGCCCTTGTCTTGGAAGGTGCGGAACAGGGGTGTCCACCCTTTGAGGCCGCTCTGCTTCCGGACCTTGTTCAACTCACCCAGCTTGTCCGCGGCCGCCGCTCCATCCGGGCCTATAAGGAAAAGGCCGTCGACCGGGAGCTCTTGCAGCGCTGTATTGATCTGGCCCATTTTTCCCCCACGGCGCGCAACAGCCAGCAGATTGGCTGGCTGGTCATTGACAACAAGGAGGAGCTGAGGCGCCTAACTGAACATGCCTTTGACTGGATGCGCCACCTGCTGGATGGCAAGGATCCCCTGGCGGAGTATTACGGGGTCCAGGGTCTTATTAGGGCCTGGGAAAAGGGCTATGACGGTATCCTGCGCCATGCCCCTGGTCTGGTGGTCATGCATGGTCCCACAGGCCATCGTCTGGCCCAGATGGACAGTACAATTTATTTGACCACCTTTGAGCTTGTCGCCTTTTCCCAGGGCATTGGCACCTGCTGGGCCGGCTTTTTTCAGATTGCCGCCAGCTCCTGGCCCCCCCTCCAGGAGGCCCTGGACCTCCCCGACGGTCATGAACTCACCGCTGCCATGATGGTGGGTTATCCCCGCCTCAAGTATCATCGCCTGCCCCTGCGCAAAGAGACCCAGCTTACCTGGCGTTCATAGGGGCGGATTGTCACCGGACCGTAACATCCCAGCGGCAATGTCACTGTCCAGTGACGTTTTTTTTGCTGGCCAGGCCCCCTGGCCAGTTTTTTCACCCTGTTTTTTTACACTCTCCCCGCCTTCCTTGGCTGCCCTGCCGTTCCTGTCTCCCTTTGGCTCTATGGTGTGGCATAACCCTTGCTCTCTTTCCTGATACGTTTGCCCGTGAGTCGTGCAAAAAAAGACTTGTCTTTTGTCAGGCTCTTTTGCCATCCTGAGTATACCGGCGTTGTTGGCCATTGCCGATGGTGGTCACGTCGGGCTTACAGTGCAAAACCTGATGATCCCGTAAAGAGTCGCTAACACCAAAACCATGTGACGTTAAATCAGTAAGATAGCCACTGTTGCCGGTGGCCGTATATTACTTTTCGAAGGTCTCGCAGGCTTTGCTATCTGCGAGGCCATCAAAGAGGGAGGCGCTATGAATATTGCTGGAGTTGTTGTTCAGGCCACGCCGGCTGATCTTACAGCGGTGCAGGCACAGCTGGAGGCCATGGACGGGGTTGAGGTCCATGGGGCCCATGAAAGCGGCCGCCTGGTGGTTACAGTTGAAGGGGACGGCTACAGGGAGACGAGTGATACGGTGCTTCGTCTTCACCAGTTACAGGGAGTTTTAACGGCCTCCCTCGTCTATCAGCATAGCGAAGATATTGGATAAGGAGGAAACTATGAAGTTGTCCAGACGTACATTTATCAAGGCCAATGCCGTGGCCGCCACTGCTGTGGCCGCCGGCATATCCCTGCCTGAGGCCGAGGCCCTGGCCAAGGAAGGCGACCAGGATATCCGTTGGGATAAGGCGCCCTGTCGTTTTTGCGGCACGGGCTGCTCCGTGCTGATCGGCACCAAGGACGGCCGGGTGGTGGCCACCCAAGGCGACCCGGATGCCCCTGTTAACCGGGGTCTGAACTGCATCAAGGGCTATTTCCTCTCCAAGATCATGTATGGCAGGGATCGTCTCAAGACCCCCTTGCTCCGCAAGAAAAACGGTACGTATGATAAGGAGGGTGAATTCACCCCGGTGAGCTGGGATGAGGCCCTTGACACCATGGCCGCCAAATTCAAGGAGGCCATTAAGAAGAAAGGGCCCACCTCGGTGGGGATGTTTGGTTCGGGCCAGTGGACGGTTTTTGAAGGCTACGCCGCCTCAAAGCTTTTCAAGGGCGGGCTGCGCTCCAACAACCTTGATCCCAATGCCCGTCACTGCATGGCCTCGGCCGTGGCCGCCTTTATCAGGACCTTTGGGTCTGACGAGCCCATGGGCTGCTATGACGATCTGGAGCATGCCGACGGCTTTGTGCTCTGGGGCGCCAATATGTCTGAAATGCACCCCATTCTCTGGTCCCGTCTCACCGATCGTCGTCTCACCGCCCCCCATGTCAAGGTGGCGGTGCTCTCCACCTTTGAGAACCGGAGTTTCGAACTGGCTGATCTGGGTATCATCTTTAAACCCCAGACCGATCTGGTCATTCTCAACTATATCGCCAATTACATCATTGAAAATGGCGCGGTGAATACCGATTTTGTCGGCAAACATGTGCGTTTTAAAAAGGGCAATACCGATATCGGCTATGGTCTGCGGCCCGAGGATGAGCGCCAGAAAAAGGCGGTCAATGCCAGCAAGGCGGGTGGTAATGTTGACATCTCCTTTGCTGAGTATAAAAAATTCGTTGCCGACTATACCCTGGACAAGGCCCATGAAATGACCGGTGTGGCCAAGGAGCAGCTGCTTGATCTTGCCAAGATGTACGCTGATCCCAAGCGCAGGATCGTCTCTTACTGGACCATGGGTTTTAACCAGCATAGCCGTGGCACCTGGGCCAACCATCTGGTCTACAATATCCATCTTCTCACCGGTAAAATCTCCGAGCCGGGTAACGGCCCCTTCTCCCTCACCGGTCAGCCCTCGGCCTGTGGTACGGCCCGTGAGGTCGGCACCTTTGCCCACCGTCTGCCCGCCGATCTGGTGGTCAAGAAGGAGGCTCATCGTGACTTCACTGAAAAGATCTGGAAGCTGCCCAAGGGCACCATCCCTGCTAAGCCGGGCTACCATGCCGTACTCCAGAACCGCATGCTCAAAGACGGCAAGCTTAACGCCTATTGGGTCATGTGTAATAATAATGTCCAGGCTGCCCCCAACCTCAATGTTGAGACCCTGCCAGGCTACCGGAACCCTGAAAATTTTATTGTGGTTTCAGATCCCTACCCCACGGTTACGGCCATGGCCGCAGACCTCATCCTGCCCACGGCCATGTGGGTCGAGAAGGAGGGGGCCTATGGCAATGCCGAGCGCCGTTCCCAGTTTTGGCGCCAGCAGGTGGATGCGCCGGGTGAGGCCAAGACCGATCTCTGGCAGATGCTGGAGTTTGCCAAGCGCTTGAAGGTGGAGGAGGTCTGGCCGGAGGAGCTCATTGCCCAGAAACCGGAGTATCGCGGCAAGACCCTGTACGACATCCTCTATGCCAATGGCCAGGTCAATAAATATCCCAAGCAGAAGATCGTTGATGGGGCCGGTAATGAGTACAGGAGCGCCGAAATGGATCATTTCGGTTTTTATCTCCATAAGGGGCTCTACGAGGAGTACCGCATCTTTGGTCTGGAGGGACCGAAGAAGGGCCATGAGCTTGGCACCTTTGATGATTACCATAGGTCCCGCGGTCTGCGCTGGCCGGTGGTTGACGGCAAGGAGACCCTGTGGCGCTATAGGGAGGGGTATGATCCCCATGTGGCCAAGGGCAGTGAGGTGCAGTTTTACGGCAATAAGGACAATAGGGCCAAGATCTTTGCCCTGCCCTATGAGCCGCCGGCTGAATCTCCGGATATTGAGTATAATCTCTGGCTCTGCACCGGCCGTGTCCTGGAGCATTGGCATTCCGGTTCCATGACCCAGCGTGTCCCTGAGCTCTACAGGGCAGTACCCCATGCCGTGCTCTTCATGCATCCTGATGACGCCAAGGAGCGGGGTCTGCGCCGTGGTATGTCGGTGAAGATTGCCTCCCGGCGTGGCGAGGTGACAGCCAGTGTCGAGACCCGGGGCCGCAACAAGATGCCCAAGGGCATGGTCTTTCTGCCCTGGTTTGATGCCCGGCGTCTGGCCAATAAGCTGATCCTGGATGCCACCTGTCCCATTTCCAAGGAGACGGATTTTAAGAAATGTGCCGTTAAGGTTGAGCGGGCTTAGGCCCTGGGTGAGTGGTGTGGGTGACAAGGTCAAGGGCATAAAAGAAACGAGCCGCCGCCAGTTTTTGGCGGATGGGGCCAAGGCCGCCTGTGGTGCGGCCCTGCTTGGCATTGGTGCCGGTTTCGGGGCCAGTCAGGCCGGGGCCTCATCCCAGGTCTTCCTGCGGCCTCCGGGTGCTGGTCTTGACAGCGATTTCCTCGCCTCCTGCCTGCGCTGTGGGCAATGCGTCCGGGCCTGTCCCTATGACACCCTTAACCTGGCCGGTCTTTTTAGCAGCACTGCCACCGGAACCCCCTATTATCAACCCCGGAAGGTGGCCTGCGAGATGTGTGAGGATCTGCCCTGCATCAAGGCCTGCCCAAGTGGAGCCCTTGATCCTGGGCTCACCGATGTAACCAAGGCCCGGATGGGGCTGGCCGTGCTCATTGATCAGGAGACCTGTCTCAACTATCTGGGGCTGCGCTGCGGCGTCTGTTACCGGGCCTGTCCCCAGATTGACAAGGCCCTGACCCTGGATACCCAGCATAATAAGAGGAGTGGTAAGCACACCCTGTTTCTACCCAAGATCCATTCAGAGCATTGCACGGGTTGTGGAAAATGCGAACAATCCTGCGTCCTGGAGACGTCGGCCATCAAGGTGTTGCCCCGCGCCCTGGCCAAGGGCGAGCTGGGCCACCATTATCGTCTGGGCTGGGAGGAAAAGGCCAAGAAGGGTGAAAGCCTGATCCCCGAGGTTCTGGATCTGCCCGACCGGATGCCGGAATTTACGCCACCCTTTCTGCCGGAGGTGAAACCATGAAATGGCTCATCCTGCGCAGAACCAGTCAGCTCATGGTCCTTGGTTTTTTTCTCCTGGGGCCGCTGGGGGATATCTGGTGGATATCCGGCAGTCTTTCCGGCTCTCTGATCCTCAAGGTTCTGCCCCTCACCGATCCCCTGGTTTTTTTGCAGACCATTTTTGCCGGTCATCCGCCAGCGGATATGGCCCTGGCAGGGGCCTTGATTGTCATCAGTTTTTACCTGTTGGTCGGGGGCCGGGTGTTTTGTTCATGGGTCTGCCCGGTGAATATTATTGCTGACTGTGCGGCTTGGCTGCGCGACAAGATCGGCATCAGAGGGGTTCTTTTCTTTTCAAACAGCAGCCGTTATTGGTTGCTGGCCATGGTCTGTGGTCTGGCCCTGGCCTTTCAGGCGGCTGTCTGGGAGATGATTAACCCGGTAACCATCTTCTCCCGTGGTATTATTTTTGGTCTCACCGGGGCGGTTGTTGTTGGTGCCACCCTGTTTTTTTTCGACCTGCTCCTTGGCAAGAGGGGCTGGTGTCAGATCTGTCCCACCGGGGCCTTTTACAGTCTGCTTGGCCATCTGAGTCCCCTCAAGGTGATTGCCAGCGGCAGGGAACAATGTGATCAATGCCTGGCCTGTTACAAGGTCTGCCCTGAACCCCAGGTCCTCCATGAGCCACTGCAGGAAAAGGAGGCCTCTCCGGTCATTCTTTCCGGTCAATGTACCAACTGCGGACGCTGTATCGATGTCTGTCCCCAGTCGGTGTTTACCTTTGGCAGCAGGTTTTCAAAATAGAGATAGTGACAAGGCGTCAAAAAAACGCCTGATAAGGACGAGTCGGTTAACGCCGACCTATAAGGAAGGAGTTAGAAAAATGAAGAGACATACAGCTAAAGGACTAATGATCCTTATGGGCCTGGCCGCCATGGTCATGCCTGCCCAGGCAGAGGAGTTAAAGTCCCTACGGGGCAGCCGTGATCTTGACGCCGGCTCCGAGCCCCCGCAAATTAACAGATTGATAGCTGACGATAGACCCATTCCGCGTAACTACGTGCAACAGCCGCCGCTCATCCCCCATAAGACGGAAGGCTACCGTATTGATCGCAACTATAACAAATGTCTGAGCTGCCATAGCTGGGCCAATTATAAACAGGCACGGGCCACCAAGATACCACCAACCCATTTTGTTGATAGGGACGGCAATGAGTTGGCAGGTCTCTCAGCCGGAAGATTCTTCTGCACCCAGTGCCATGTTGCCCAAACAGATACGCGGCCCCTTGTGGAAAACGAGTTTGAGCCCGTTAAGGCCTTGAGATAAGACGTAAAGACAAAGACTTTAATCCGGGAGTTGTCATATGCTCGAAACAACCAATAAAAAATGTTTCAAATGGGGCCCCTTTCTCTTTGGCGGCGTGGCAGGTGTGGTATTGCTTGCCGCCTTCCTCGGCGAACTTCATTACACGGCCAGTGAGAAGTTTTGCATCTCCTGCCATGAGATGGAGGCCAATGTCTATATGGAGTACAAGGAAACAGCCCATTATATGAATAAGTCCGGTGTTCGGGCCACCTGTACGGATTGCCATCTGGCCCAGAATTTAGTGCTGAAGGTGGGCCGCAAGGTAAAGGCGGCCAATGAGGTGTTCCAGCATTTCAAGGGAACCATCGATAGCCGGGAGAAATTTGTCGAAAGACGTCTGGAGCTGGCCGAGAAGGTCTGGGCCGAGATGATGGCAAATGATTCCCGCGAATGCCGCACCTGCCATAACTCTGAAAACATGGATTATACCAAGCAGTCACGACGGGCCATGGAGCAGCATATCAGGGGTGACGATGAGAAGAAAACCTGTATTGAATGCCATAAGGGAATTGCCCATAAGCTGCCCGATATGCAGACCATTGATCCCTCTGCGGTGATTGGTCTTTAATTTTTTTCTTTCTCCCTCCCTCCCCCAAAAGAAACCCCCGC
>JAUVQZ010000287.1 GCA_030597865.1 Pseudomonadota bacterium
AGGGCCAACACCACAAAGAGGGTGGCCACCGCACCTACAAAGGCAAAGAGCGGCACGGAGTAGAGACTGATAAAGGAGATATTAATGATCAAGGCCAGGGAGGCGCCAAAGGCGGCCCCTGAAGAGACCCCCAGGGTGTATGGATCAGCCAGGGGGTTGAGCAGGATGGCCTGAAACAGGACACCGGCCACGGCCAGGCTGCCACCGACCAGCACCGCTGTCAAGATGCGCGGCAGGCGGACATCCCAGACCACATAGCCAAAGGTCGGATCAAGACCGGGGGCCAGGGAGGCTCCGGTTATCTTGGCCCAGATGACCTGGGCCACCTCCATGGGCGTGATGGCCAGATAGCCCATGCCGGCCGAGACAATGATGCCCAGCAGCAAGACCAGGCTGAGTGTCATGACCAGTAGATAGGGGGGGCGATTATGGTGGTTGAGATCAGTCATAGGTGAGAATCAAATTTATCACGGAATATACTGGGAGGTCTGCAGCGTATATTATCTCTCGTATCGTTAATACCTTTTGTTCCTTTTTGCTTGTCCAAAAAGGAACGCAAAAAAGACACCCCGAACAGTCCTGGCCTTCGGCACCACTCGCCTTCCGCCGTGCAAGGGGCATTGCGGAAACTCGCTTACGCTCAGACATGCCACAATGCTTTTCCCTTGCCCAGCTCCCTGCTCGTTCAGGACTGAATGGGGACAAAAAAAACAGACTCAATCTCTTTCGTCATTCAGCCAATCTCCCAACAAACCACTCCACCGCCTGTGGTGTGCCACCGAAATGGAGATGGAGATAACCACCCAGGGTGTTGCGGAGCTGATAGCCTTCGGCCCGGCCATCCTGTAGGATGTAAACCCTGTCTATTTCAGCGGGCATTTCATCGATCTCCGAGTAGTGAAACTCATGGCCACGCAGCATATCACCCCTGCCCCCCCACAGGCTGTCGCCCATCAGGGTGGCCTGGCGATAGCCCAGGCTGCGCAGGCCCGTGGCCATTCGGGCCTGGACCGGAAAGGCGCCGACCATCTCGTGATAGTCGCCGTCATGGTCGACAATGCCCTGGGTGAGATACATGAAGCCACCGCACTCACCATAGAGGATGCCGCCCTGCTCAGACCAATTCTTCAGCGCCGTGCGCATCGTGGTGTTGGCGGCCAGATCAGCCCCGAAAAGTTCGGGATAGCCGCCGCCCAGATAGACCCCGTGGATATCTGGCGGCAGGGCCTGGTCATGGAGGGGGCTGAAAAAAACAAGCTCCAGGCCGGCCTTTTCCAATAGATCAAAATTATCCTGATAATAAAAACAAAAGGCCTCATCACGGGCCACGGCCAGCCTTTTTTTAGGGCCTGACGATGCTGCGGCCTGCTCGATTTCCCCGGCAACAGCTGACAAGACAGAACCATCCCTGGTCGATGCCAGCAGCCCGCCCACATCAACATAATGGAGGATGGTCTCAGCCAGATGATTGATGGTCCCTGGAGAAAGCGCCTCCTCACCCATGTGCAGGCCGAGATGGCGTTCCGGGATGGCAAACTCCACATCCCGGGGCAGATAGCCCAGGACCGGAACCTGACAATACCTCTCCACGGCCCCCTGGACAAGCTCAAGATGCCTGGGGCTGCCGATCCGGTTAAAAATGACCCCGGCCAGCCGCACCCCTGGATCCAATTCACTGAAGCCCTTGACCACCGCAGCCACACTCTCTGCCGCAGAGCGGACATCCACCACCAGGACCACTGGAATACCAAGCTCCTTGGCCAGGGAGGCGGCCGAGGCCGCGCCACCATCAAAGAGCCCCATGACACCCTCCACCACCCGCACCTGGGCCGGGTGGCAGGCAAAGACCTGGTGGACAAAATCAGCCCCACACATGCGCAGGTCCAGATTACGGCTGATCTTGCCGCAGACCAAGGCGTGCAGGGTGGGATCGATGAAATCAGGCCCGCACTTAAAGGGTTGCACCCCATGGCCCATCTGCCCCAAGGCCGCCATCAGGCCGAGACTGATTGTTGTCTTGCCGCAGCCGGAATGGGTGCCAGCGATGAGAAAGGATGAGGTCATGGTCTTGTTTCAAGGAGCCGAATAATTCCGGCAGGTTATTTAAGTAAAGAGAGCATAGCGGAAAAGCGCTATAGTAAAACGTCACCCGCTAATCCGCAACACCCTTGACATCCCACCTCCCATTTTGTACATATACCCCCTGTCCAGGTGCCCGTTTTAGGGGCATAATAGGGAATCCCGTGCAAATCGGGAACGGTCCCGCCACTGTAATTTTTCTATCTTGCCTTGAGCACGATACCAAGTCCGGCCATTTAAGCCACTGTCTGCAC
>JAUVQZ010000042.1 GCA_030597865.1 Pseudomonadota bacterium
GTTATGTTTTAAGCTGGGGTCGAATTCGTCCGGAAAATCATAGCCTGGGCCACCGGTGCCGGTGCCCAAGGGACAGCCACCCTGGATCATGAATTTAGGAATAACGCGGTGAAAGATCAGGCCGTCGTAATAACGCCCGCTGGTTCTGCCTTTCGAATCCTTGAAATTTTTTGTTCCCTCGGCCAGTCCCACAAAGTTTGTAACGGTCAAGGGCGTTTTTTCAAACTCCAGCGTGGTGATTATTTCACCCTTTGAAGTAACAAATTTAGCATATAATCCATCGTCCAGTTCTGTTTCTGCCGCCATGATTTCACCTTTTGTAATGTTGCATATTGTCAGTAATAGTAGAAAGAATATAAAAATATTACGTTTCATTGTTTGTCTCCTCAGGGGATTTGAACTCGAAAAGATCTACGAAGCTTATTACAAAAAAATACCATCCTTATCTCATTGTCCATATAATTAAATCATCCTATAAAGTTCACCTTGAATACTAAGGACAGGTTGTTCTTGTCAAGGCAAAACTCAGATACTGAAACTGTCATAAACCCTATTGACGAAAATGAGGATTTAGGGTTAAATAATTGGATTTTTTTTTATGAGGAATTTGACCCAATTTCTTTAACCAGTGTCTGTTCAGAAATGAGGATTTTTGCCGGAGATCAGGTAAGCGAGTTTACGAGACTCCGAGGACTGCGAAAAAAATAAGCACAGGCGCCCCGAAGGAAGTGCCCTTGGGGTGCATATGTTTGATATCGGAGTCTTCACTTCGTTTCGCTTACCTCCGAGCATTATTTTTTGAGCATAACGCAGAGATTGGACGAAAAAGCAATTATTCAAGGTAGCCTTTAATGAATGGTGACCTTGACAGCCTGATCCATCTCAACAAATGGGACCTCCACCTTCAGAAGACCGTTATCAAACACAGCATCAGCCTTTTCTTTAACAATCTCATGGGCCAATTCATAACAGCCATCAAATTTGAAATCTTCCCTTTCTCCGGTGATGCAGAAATGATGGTCGCCAAAACTCAGGTCGACCGAGCTTTTATCTACACCGGGCAGGGCCACTTCAATGTGAAGGCCTTCACTGCTTTCATTATGAAGAATCATAACCTCAGGGCATACTGAGCGTTTGGTTAACTCTTTCATAGTACACCTCCATTTAGTTATAGTTATTCGCACCAACCTCCCTGTTTTTTGACATTATCCCGATAAACAAATAATAATCATTATCGCCTCCACAAGCAGCTCATGTTCCGCTTTTATCGCTGTTTTTTTTGTGATAATGTAAAATAATAAACTTTGATTTTCCGCTGAGGATCCCACGCTGGAAGCCTTTTATCATGTTCCCTGTTTCAACTTTCAAAAAAGGGGCGCTATGGATATTTCAATACGAATTGGCGGTGCGGCAGGACAGGGCATCCAGAGCATTGGCGCTGCCTTGGCCAAGTTTTTTTGCCGTTCTGGTTTCCATGTCTTCACAAATCAGGACTATATGTCCCGCATCAAGGGCGGTCATAACTTCTACCAAGTCCGTATTTCCGAGCTTCCTCTTTCAGCAGCACTTGATGAGATAGACATTCTGCTTGCCCTGGACCAGAATAGCATCGCCATTCACCACCATGTAGTGAGAGAAACCGGCATCATTGTGTATGACCAAGCCACTGGTACGGCAGACTTTACCGAGCCGGCCAGCCTGGCGATCCCCCTTGCCCTGGTGGCAACGGAGGCAAACGGCACCAAGATCATGGCAAACAATGTGGCCTTAGGGGCACTGCTCGGCCTTATGGGGCAAGATCTAGCAGGAATAAACGACATTATCCAACAGCAGTGGGCAAATAAGGGTGCAGAGTTGGTTCGCCAAAACATCGAGGTAGCAAAAGCAGGCTATGACTTTGTCTTAAATCACAGCGACCACCGACTTGCCATACCTCCTCCCTCAACAAAAGGATATTTGCTTTTAAACGGCTCCCAGGCCATCAGTTTGGGGGCGTTAGTAAGCGGCTGCAAATTTTACGCAGCCTATCCAATGACTCCCTCAACCGGGATTATGGTTAATCTGGCGGCCCAGGCAAAAAAACACGGCATAGTTGTCGAACAGGCCGAGGATGAAATCGCCGCCATTAACATGGCTCTTGGTGCATCTTACGGCGGGGTGCGGGCGATGACCGGCACCTCCGGAGGCGGTTTTGCGCTGATGACCGAAGGCGTCTCCCTGGCAGGCATGACTGAAACCCCGGTGGTAATAGCCGAAGTTCAACGCCCGGGCCCTGCCACCGGACTCCCCACCCGCACAGAGCAAAGCGATCTTTTATTTATACTCTATGGCGGCCATGGCGAATTCCCCAGAGTGGTCTTTGCCCCTGGAAGCCCGAGCCAGGCAATCGCCCTTACCAACAAGGCCTTTGATCTTGCTGAGAAATATCAAATCCCCGCCTTTATTCTTTCTGATCAATATCTGGCTGATTGCCAGTGGAGCTATGCGGAACTAGACACCGACAGTCTGACCTACACTGATTATCGACTGCGCAATCCGGAACTTGAAAAGCTGCCCAGCTATCAGCGTTATCAAGTTAATGACACCGGTATCTCGCCCCTTGCCATACCCGGTGAATCGAGCCATTTAGTGGTGGTAGACAGTGACGAACACGATGAGGACGGCCACATCATTGAAGATGCTGCTACTCGCAACCAGATGGTTGAGAAAAGACTTTTCAAAAAATTACGGATGCTTCGCAAGGAAATCGCTGCACCGGAATTAATCGGTCACCGGCAACCAGAGATTCTCCTTCTCTGCTGGGGATCGACCTATGGCGTGGTCAAGGAGGTTACTGAAATTCTGGAACCTGATCACTCAATTGCCATGCTCCACTTCAGTGAGCTCTTTCCTTTCCCGGCTTCTGAAGAATTCGCCTATCTGCAATTGCTTGACCAAGCAAGCCAAACCATCTCCATTGAAAATAATGCAGGCGGTCAATTTGCCAAACTTCTACGGGCAGAAACCGGCTTTGGAGTATCAACACTGATCAACAAGTATGACGGCAGACCCTTTACCACCACCAACCTCTTAGGTGAACTCAATGAATTCCTGGGATGAAATCTATAAAGGACAACGACCAGCCTGGTGCCCTGGCTGCGGAAATTTTGCCATCTTAAATACCTTAAAAAAGGTATTACTGGAAGAAGGCATTAAACCGCATCAATTCACTATTGTCTCAGGAATCGGTCAGGCCGCGAAACTTCCCCATTACACTAAATGCAATACCTTTAACGGCCTTCATGGCCGCACCTTGCCGGTGGCATCCGGCCTTAGGTTCGCCAATAATCAAATGCTGGTACTTGCCGTGGCAGGTGACGGTGACTGTTATGGAGAAGGCGGCAACCACCTGCTTCATGCCATTCGTCGCAATATGAACATCAAACTTTTTGTCCACAACAACCAGGTATACGGCCTTACAAAGGGCCAGGCCTCGCCAACAACCACCACACCAACGCCGACCAAAACGCAACCATTCGGAGCCCTTTCCGAGCCCTTAAACCCATTGGCTTTAGCTATTTCACTCAACTGCAGCTTTGTGGCTCGTGGCTTTGCAGGGGCCAGCGGCTTGCCTCATTTAAATAAGCTGATGAAAGCAGCTATCCATCACAAGGGTTTTGCCTTTATCGATATTTTGCAGAACTGCGTGTCGTTTAATAAGGTAAACACCTTTCACTGGTATAAAGAGCGAGTCTATCAATTAGAAGGCAGCTATGATCCTAGAGACCGAGCTGCGGCATTCACACGCTGCCAAGAATGGGGAGATCGTATCCCCACCGGAATATTCTACCAATGCCAGCGACCGGTTTTTGAAGAACAAATTGAAATTCTGAACAAAACTCCATTGACCAAACAGATTTTTGATTTTGAAAAAGCAAAACAAGAGGTCAATGGGTTTTCATGAACAAATAAGCTCAAATCTCTAACCCGCTGAAGCGGAAATTAAGGACTGGATAAGTGCCTTTGAGGTTCTTCTAAAATCATCTTTGCAACCTCCTCACTTTTCTTGTTTTTTATTACAGCTTTTACGAAGTAAGGCACTAAAAGATCTCACGTTCTCTTCGCATCACCAAGCCGGGACATGTAAGATCGATGGAGAACAGACAAAAGAAAACCCCGACGGCCAAAGGTCGTCGGGGTTTATCGAACATTCTCGGACGAGAATGGATTTATCAATGGTGCCTAGAGCGAGAATCGAACTCGCACGGGCGCAAGGCCCACGAGATTTTAAGTCTCGGGTGTCTACCAATTCCACCATCCAGGCAACAGAAGGTTTTTAGCATATTGTCATCGCCATATCAAGAAGCAAAACTCCAGCCAGGCCCTTCCCCGTTAGATTCAACGACCTTGCTTTTTTTCAAATTATCGCCTGTTGCCACCGATCATCCCCCGGCAAACAGACAACCAACTCCTTAGCGGATCTTGAAGGATGCGGTCTTTTCACTGATACCACGCTTCAACACCTCACGGTTATAGGCGGCAATCACATCCCGCCTCTTGAGCATACCCACCACCCACATCTCCTCCTTGGATTCCACCACGGGAATCTCTTCAATGCCCTTGACCACAAACTGGGTCATGGCATCATACAGGTTATCACTGGGGGTCATGGTCACCACCTTACGGGCACAGATATGGCCCACCGTGGCACTGAGGCGGAGCTCTTCGTCGTGGAGGATGGTTTTGACATCCTGCAGGGAGATAATGCCCACCATCCGGCCGGCCTTGGCCCCTGTTTCGGCCAAAACTGGAAAATAAAAACTGTCCTCGGCCATGGAAAAGATCTTCAGGAGCTGGTTGACATTGGCCCGCTCACTGACGAAATCCACATCCTCACTCATGGCAATACCAACAGGCAACGATTTCATGATCGCGGCCTCCCGACCCTCGTGGATATCAATACCTTCCCGGGTGAAATCCACTGTATCAATGGAGTCGTGATAGAGATGTTTGGCAACAACGGTACCAATAATACTGGCCAGCATCACTGGAATAATAATCTCGTAATTACCGGTCATCTCAAAGAGCAGGAAGATGGCAGTTAGGGGCGAATGGGTGGTGGCGCCAAGGAATGCCCCTATACCCACCGCAGCAAAGGCACCCGGCCCTGCCACCATACCTGGAAAAAGAAGGTGACAGATCATGCCAAAGGCGCCGCCGATCATGGCGCCGATAAAAAGGGCCGGCGCAAAAACACCACCTGCCCCACCGGTGCCCAAGGTAATGGCCGTGGCCGCGATCTTCAAAAAAATCAGAACCGCCATCACCCAGAGAACGCCATCACCATAGAGCACCTTTTCAATATAAAAATAGCCATCCCCCATGACATGGGGAAAGAAAATACCCATGCAGCCAACAATGGCCGCACCTATTATCGGCTTTACAAAAGGATTTACATTGATCTGCTGACAGCGGTCCCTCACCTGATAGAAAAACTTGATATGGATAACCGCAATAATGCCAATGATAATTCCCATCAGCATGTAGAGGGGGATCTCCATCAGGGGGTTAACGATCTGATAGTCGGGGATGGGAAAGGCCGGAGAATCGCCATAGGTGGCGCGGGCCACAACCGTGGCAATGGCCGCAGCAATAACCAGGGCCGAGAAGGAGGATATCTGATAGGTGCCGAGCAGGACAATCTCCGAGGCGAAAAAGACCCCGGCCATGGGCGCGTTAAACATGGCGCCGATGCCGCCGGCGCAACCGGCAGCGATATAGACCTTCATCCGGTCACCGGACACCCGGAAGAACTGGCCGACCTGGGAACCCACAGCGCCGCCCACCTGGGCGATGGGCCCCTCCACGCCGGCTGAACCGCCGGTGCCGATGGTGAGTGAGGTAGAAAAGGTCTTGAGGAGAATAGTCCTAAACCTGATACGCCCCCCCTCCAGGTTCACCTTGCGCAAAAACTTGGTAAAGCCATAGCCGTTGACCTCGCCGGGATAGAAATAGGCCAGGGGAATGAGCAATACCATACCGACAATGGGGATCAGGGGCAGAAGAAGAACAGCAAAACCAAACTCCTTAAAGAGAAAAACATCGCCGGAATGAAAGGCCTCCAAACCGCCTTCGCCGAAGATCTTCTTGATGCCGCCCTCAAAAATCATATGGTGGACAAACTCCTCGGTTTCACGAAAGAGGATATTTGCCAAGCCAGCTGCCAAGCCGATAAAGGAGGCTATAACCACCATCAACGTGCCCTCGCCGGGCACATATTTCTGAAAATTAAACCTCTTCATATGATCTTTGGGATTTGACAACCAACCCGGCTGGCTTCGCGCAGGAAATAGTCATCGGTCATGCCGGCGATGAAATCTACGGCAATGGCAGGGGCTGATGTATCAAGCATATATCCTTTATCCATAAGCCCCAGCAACCTGGTATAGACCACCGAGCCATGGTCTTGCCCCTCGACCTCATCAACGTATTTCTCAAACAAGGATGAGAAACACAGCTCCACCCTTGTTTTATCGGGCTTAATGGCCTTATTCAAATAAATATTTTGATAGTTGAATGCCTTTAACTCCTGGAGGGCCTCGGAAACCCGTTCAGAAAAAGCCAACTCTGCCGCGCAACCATGGGCAATGAGATCAGCAACCAATCGGTGAACAATGGTGCCATTGGTCCTGCCCAGCACCTGTTGACAGTGGGCCGGAATATCATCACGGCTGATCAGTTTTAACTCAATGGCATCCTCTATATCCCTGCCAATATAGCTTAAGGTATCAGCAAGCCGGACCAGGCAACCCTCCATGGTCATGGGCCGTAGTTTGGCGCTCTTGTCATTGCCCTTGACCGTTATTTTCCCATCCAACTCAGCAAAGGATAGCGATCCCTGGGGGCTGATCCTCCTATTATGAACCTCACCGTCATGGCAGAGGATGCCGTCTAAGACCTGGACGGTGAGATTACAGCCCCGGCCATGATTTTCCAGATGTTCAAGGGAACGGACAGACTGGAGGTTATGCTGGAAGGAGGCCAGGCCATACCGGCGGCTTAATTCGTCTAAAATTGCCTCGCCATCATGACCAAAGGGAGGATGACCGATGTCATGGCCCAGGGCAATGGCCTCGGTGAGATCCTCATTAAGGGCAAAGACCCGGGCCAGGGTCCTGGCGATCTTGGAGACCAGCTGGACATGGAGAACCCGGTGGGTGATATGATCATTTTTCACCAGGTAAAAGACCTGGGTCTTGTCAATATAACGGGTGTAGGCCCGGGAGTGGAGGATCCTGTCCGCATCAACGGCAAAGGAGGTCCGGTGCCCCTCCCTGCTTTCCAGATGCCGGCGAATAGCGGTGCTGCTCAGGGTCCCATGGGGGGAGAAAAATTGTTCCTCCCGCCTTTCAAGGCCCTTTTTTATGGCAATAAGCTGCTCTTCGACCATGGTCCCATCCATTAAAGGCCACCTTGAATTCTTGCTTTTTCGTCCAGTGGACTTGCTCGACCGTGCAACGATCTCTGCGCCCAGCTGATCTTCAAACAAAAAATCCATCCAGTCAAGACATCCTAAATATTACAAAGAGGTACTTGTACCATAAGGCCCAGGGGAGAAGAAGCCTTTTATAACTGCCCCCAAAAGAGGAGCTACCCACTTAAAATCAAAAAAGTTTTTACTGACGGCCTGAACCATTTTATTGTATTATTTTTCAAGCTTTTTTATCGTAAAGGGAGCTTTCCTCATCTTTTTTGCTTATTGCTTTGGGGATTAAAGAGTTAAAATTATCGGCATAGTTCCGAATTGCTCGAACACCCTTGATTACTTATCCCCCGAAACAATATGCAATAAACACATTAAAGCTTTTATACTTCTCCTGCCTCCATGCGAGGCGGCAAACCATACTTCCTGACATGGAGAAAAATCATGGCATCCAGCACCGATTTTGACAAAGCCCTGGCCGTTGGCCGGCCACCCAATATCCGCAAACTCTTTCCCAACTCCCGGGCCCTGATTGTCAGCGGCAAGTATATCGACCTTGCCCTGCAGGCCAAGGGCAAGGCCATGACCATTGCCGCCAATGGCCGTAATAATTTCATCATCCGTGGCGTCCTCATGGCAGCGCAAAGGGCCAATGCCGCCATCATCATCGAGATTGCCCGCTCAGAGGGCGGCGCCAAGGCCTACTGTCCGACCAATTACTGGAACATCGCCCGCCAGGTGGATCAGGCCATGAACGAACTGGCCATCACCGTACCAGTGGCCATCCATGCCGACCATTACGGGATCAAGAACGGGGCTGACATCCCCTTTGCCAAACAGGAGATCCCCACCCTCTTTGAGGCGGGCATTACCTCCATCGCCATTGATGCCTCCCACATGATGGATGACAAGAACCTCCTTGCCAACCTGGAGCTCAACCAGTTCATCCCTGACTGGGCCGGGCTGGAGACGGAAATAGGCGAGATTAAAGGCTCGGAAGGGCTGTCAGCCCCTCCAGAGGCCGTTTTACTCATTGCCGGCCTCAATGCCCATAATATCTTTCCCAACTGGATCGCCATCAACAACGGCACCACCCACGGCATCGAGGCCAGCGGCCAGGGCATCCAGGTTGACCTCACCTCTGAAATCCATGGGGCCCTGGCCAAGTATAATGTTAACGGCGCCCAACACGGTACCTCGGGTAACAGCTCTGAACGCCTCAGGGAGATTGCTGAAAAGACCAGCACCACCAAGGCCAATGTGGCAACGGCCCTGCAGATGCTCTCCTGGGGCCTGGAGGTCAATGATTACGGCAATGCCATCTTAAATGATGACGGCAGCTTTAAGAAGGTCAAGGGAGAGGGGGTCAGCGCAGAGATGTGGCAGGAGATGGTGGACCATGCCGCCTCCCAGGGGTGGAACAGCGGCGGTTACAAGAACCTGAACCTCGCCTTTGAAAACAGGTTTATGGGACAACCCACACCTATCAGGGAAAGGATGTGTAAACGGGTGGAAGATTTCGTCCACAACCTGCTCAGCAACGTCTTTAATGCCCAGGACAGTGGTGATTTCTGCATCGATGCCATTATCAGGGCCGGTTCCCATGATCCAGGCCCCAAGGCCAGCCAGATTGAAGATGTCTCAGAGTGGACAACGGAGAAGATCATTGCCAAGGCAGCCCTTCTTGACACGGACAAAGGCCCGGAAGGCGATTTTGACGATTAATATCTGCCCGCTTGACAGGCAAGGTGGTGGCCAAACTGCATATTCGCCCTGCTGACCCGCAGCGCCACGCAGTGGCCATACCCAGCATGTCGCCCTTATGAGAATGCTGTTGCCGGCAACGCCTTAGCCTTTCGCAATCTCTTCACCTGACCGGGGCGACGCAAATCTTCCCCCAAAGGGCTGGGTTTGCAGGCCAGGCCGGACAAACCAAAAAATAAAAGCCCTGGAGGAAGATCCTCCAGGGCTTTTATTTTGTCAATTTTCAGGGCTTAGCCGGGACATCAGCAGGCGATCTTGGCAGGGTGAAAGCCAGGGACCGGCGGCAGCAGAAAGGGCAAAACCATTTCACCGGCGGCCCTGGTGGCCATCCTCATTTTATCCAGTACGCTTTCCTGACCATCCTCACTACGCTTGACAAGCTCCCAGCAATCGGGGTTATTGGCCAGCATTCTCATAAAGGCGACATGCTGGGTATGGCCACCGCGGCAGGCGATGACATGGCCCAGGAGGGGACAACCAAGCAGGGCAAAGTCACCCACCAGATCAAGGATCTTATGGCGGGCAAACTCATCGGCAAAGCGCAGACCCTCGGTATTAACAATGCCATCCCTATCAATGACAACGGCATTTTCCAGGGAGCCGCCCAGGGCCTTGCCGTTCGCACGCAAATACTCGACCTGCTCAAGGAAACCAAATGTGCGGGCTGCGGCGATCTCCTTGACAAAGGAGTCTCGATCAAC
Source organism: Pseudomonadota bacterium (assembly GCA_030597865.1). Taxonomy (GTDB): domain Bacteria; phylum Desulfobacterota; class Desulfobulbia; order Desulfobulbales; family SURF-16; genus BM506. Next base: position 9,928 of record JAUVQZ010000042.1, read on the forward strand.
ATTAACCGTATAGGACTGACTCTGAATCACCGGATGATCAAACTGAACCTTACTGGTGACCTTGAAACCATCAAAGGGTTTGATGTGAATCTCGGTATCACCGGATCTAAAGGTCATCTCCTTGGTGATTTTCATCATCAGCCGGCTGACCTTCTGCTCCTTTCTGTTTTTCTTCAAAAGCTGAACAAAGGGACCGGCGCTGCCATCCATGATGGGCAACTCGTCGCTATTGAGCTCCACCAGGACATTATCGATCTCAAGACCGCAAAGGGCAGCGAGAAGATGCTCTGTGGTGCCCACAAAGATATCATCCTTTGACAGGGTGGTTGCCAGGGCAGTGTCACTCACCCGGCGCATGGAGGCGCGGACAATGGCGTCCTTACCCAGATCAACCCGTTTGAAACGAATACCGGTATTGGCTGCCGCCGGCTTTACCACCATCTTCACGGGCTTACCGCTATGCAGGCCAACGCCGGCAAATGAAATTTCTTTTTTAATAGTGTGTTGCCACATTCTTTCTTTTCTCGTCTATAGATGAACGCCCAAGGGGCATGTAAACTCAACCTCAGCCCTAGATAAATTGCACTATCTATGCCAAGAAGAAAAGAAACCCTCAAAGAAGAGGAAAAACACGATAACTCAAGAGGTTACCAGCACCAAAACCACAAACAACCCCCTGTGGCAAAAAACACACACAGCCCCGACAACCCTTTAGGCTGAGGACTTTACGCCACAGTGAGACGCTGCTGGACAAAGTCATCAAAACCCTCTTCCATCACCATCTCCATGCCCAGGGCAAAGATGGGGATGTCACCTGCAACCCCTCCTATCTTGACCAGATCCTTTTCCGTGGTGACCAGGGCCGCAACCTGGGCCGTCCCCTTATAGGCCTCAACCAGGGCGGCAATCTGCTTGCCGGTATAGCGATGGTGATCCGGATAGACAGTGACCCCGCTTACGACCATACCGGCCTGCTTAAGACTCTTTTCAAAATAAGCGGGTTGCGCCAAGCCGCAGAAGGCGTCAACCCTTTGCCCGGCCAGGGTTGACAAGGCACACTCCACGCCCTGGCCATCAATGAGACGAGTGGGCAGATACTCACTGAAAAAAACAGGGGTCCCTGGAAAACGCCTTTCCAGGCCACGGCGAAGCGCCTCCGCACGTTTTTTGTTCCCTTCATCAACACAGGTCAGGACAAAACAATGGGCCCGGGCCAGGGCAGAGAGGGGCTCCCGCATATCGCCACCGGGAAAGACCCTGTTATTGCCAAGGAAACTGTCCACCTTAAAAAGAACAATATCAAGGTCGCGCTGCACGGCAAGGTGCTGAAAACCATCATCAAGAAGGACCAGGCCAGCCCCCAGCCTCTCAACCCCATAATATCCGGCCAGGGCTCTTTTCCTGGCCGTGATAACCGGCACTTCGGGCAAAAGGCTGGCCATCAGGTATGGCTCGTCGCCGGCCTGCTCCACATCGAGCAGGATCGACCTGCCATCGCTGACCACATTTACCTTGCCTGCCGCCTTGCCGCGATATCCCCGGCTGACAATGGCGACATGATGGGCAGCCAACAACCGGGCAAGATAGATCACCATGGGGGTCTTACCGGTGCCACCCATGGTGAGATTACCGACACTGACCACCGGCACCCCCAGGCCATGACTGGCCAAGACCCCTTTCCGGTACAGGCTTGCACGCATGGCCATCACAGCCCCATAAAGAGGGGCAAAGGGCCGGCCAATGGTAAAAAGAGGATTCAAACGGAGATCCCGGGGTTTTTCTTTTTGTATGCTCATACTCCCTGCTACCTGAAAAGTGTTGCTATAACCTTAAGATGACGATCCGTGACCCCCTGCCTCTCTTCGACAAAAGCACGGGCTTGCTGGCCGAATTTGTCACGACCGGCCTGATCGGCCACAAGGACTTGCAGCGCCTGACAGAGATCATCCACATCCACCACCTGCCTGGCCGCCTCCTCCGCCAACATTTCACTCACGATGTCGGCAAAATCCTCCATATGGGGGCCAAAAAGCACCGGCCTACCAAAGGCTGCCGGTTCCAGAGGGTTGTGCCCCCCAAAGGGCACCAGACTCCCCCCAACGAAAACCAGGTCTGCCTGTTGATAAAAATCCACCAACTCCCCCATAGTGTCGACAATGAGCAGGTCCTTGTCATCCCAGGCCGCCCCCCTATCACTGCGGCACACCACAGAGAAGCCAAGCCCCCTGTAGAGGGCGGCAATCTCTGGACCTCTGTCGATATTGCGGGGGGCAATAACCAGAAAGAGCCCAGGGAACTCCTGGCGCAGCTTAACAAAACAGGCGGACAGGATTGCCTCCTCACCCGGGTGGGTGGAGCCTGCCACAATAATTGTTTTTCCTGTTGGCAGAACCAGGGGAGCCTTGTCCTTACTGCGCGGCGACGTATAGCTGGGCAGGGCCGCATCGATCTTCAGGTTGCCAAGACCGCATACCTTAGCAGGGGCAATACCAAGGGCCACCATCTTCTCAACATCGGCGGCGGTCTGCATACTCAAGACCTGAAAAGAGTCAAAAAGGGGGGCAAAGAAAAAGGCAAAGCGCTGATAACGGCCAAATGACGCCTCTGAGATCCTGCCATTAACCAGGATGGCCGGTGTCCCTGCCTGCTTAAGAGTTGCCAGCAGATTGGGCCAAAAATCGGTCTCCACCTGGACAAAGAGATCCGGCTGTACCCTTTTGACAAAATGGCGAACCACCCAGAAATGGTCAAGGGGAAAATCCAAGAACAGGTCCACCACATCGGCAAGCACCTCGCTGCGATACTGGGCACCGCTCCGGGTGGAGGTGGAGAGGAAAATTTGGGCGTCCGGGTAACTCTTGCGCAGGCCGCGCACCAGTGATACAACGGAGGACACCTCGCCCACGGAGAGGGCATGCACCCATATCCGCCTCCCTCCAACGGGCAAGCTGGACACCTGCCCGGCCAGGCCCCTTCCCAGGCGGGCCAGAATACGACCCCGATAGCGTGGGGTGGCGGCAACAAAAAAGGCCAAAGGCAGCCCGAGCACCACGATCCCCAGGTGCTGCAAAGCATTATAGATCAAGCGAATCAACAATGAATATTATCCTGTTTGATAGAGATGAAATTAACGGCAGCACCGTTCTGCTCAGCGGTCATCGGGCCGAGCATATCATCAACGTTTTAAAAAGCAATCCGGGCGACCCCCTGAGGACCGGGATCATTAACGGCCCGACCGGCATTTCCACTGTCCAGCAGACCTCTGGCACAACAGTGGAGTTACTCCTTGGCGCACATACAACTGCGCCAACGCCCCCCCCTGTTGATATCGTTCTGGCCCTGCCCCGCCCCATCATGCTGAAGAGGGTCCTGGCCCAGGTGGCAACCTTTGGCATTGGCCGCCTCTTTCTCATCAACTCCAACCGGGTGGAAAAAAGTTTTTTCTCCGCCTCTCTCCTTGGGGAGGACAAGATACGGCAGAGGCTGCTGGCCGGTCTTGAACAGGCCGGCGACACCCTCCTTCCCCAGGTCTCCATCCATAAACGCTTCCGCCCCTTTGCCGAAGACGTCCTGCCGAAAATGGCCACGGATTATCAGGAGATGATCTTGGCCCACCCCGGCTGCCAATTCAACCTTGGCGAACTTCTGCCCCCACCCCTAAAGGGCCGCATACTCCTGATCATCGGTCCGGAGGGGGGCTGGATTGACTTTGAGGTCTCCCTCCTCCATGGCCATGGAGTACGCCCCTTTCACCTTGGCCCCCGCATACTCCGGGTGGACAGTGTCATCCCATCCCTGCTTGGTCAGCTAGACCTACTGCGCCGTCTGTAACAGCTTACCAGGCAGGCCCTCAGCCCCTGATCCTCACCGCCACCTTACCCACAAGCATCTCCATCTCCTGCAACCTAAAGACATATAACAGCCCGCCATAGACAATAACACCGCCAGCAACACAGAGCAGCAGGGAGGCGATCTGGGCGCTGAGTGAACCAACGAGCCAGGAGCTGCACACCCCTGCAAGCCCATACACGGTGAGGGCCATGAGGAGAGAGGACAGCAGAATTTTTGCAAGCCCCATCCCTACATAGCTCAATGAAAACCCTGAAAGCTTTCGATAAAGCACCACAAAGAGAAAGAAGAAATTACAGGCCATTGCCCCGGAAAGAGAGAGGGCGGTGGCCTTATAGCTCAGCCTATCAATCAAACTCAAGACTAAGAGCAGATTCATCCCCACGCCAATAAAACTTCCAATAACCGGATACTTGGTATCACCCAAGGCATAGAAAACAGGAACCGTTATTTTCACGGCTGCATAGGCAAAAAGCCCCAGGGAATAAAACCGAATGGCCTCCGCCGTCCTAATGACATCAATACTGTCAAAATTGCCATGGCCAAAGAGAACGCGGACAATGGGCTCTGACAAAATCCATAGGCCGCAGGCCGAGGGGATAGACAGACAGAAACCCATGGTCAAAGAAGAGACAAAGGCCTCTTTTAAAGCCGCAAATTCCTTGCGGGCCGCATAACGGGCGATCAGGGGAAGGCTGGCCATGGACAGGGCAACCCCAAAAACCCCGATGGGCAACTGCATAAGACGAAAGGCATACTGCAACCAGGAGACACTGCCTTCCTCACAGGATGAGGCAAAATTGGTATTTATAAAGATATTAAACTGGGTGGCGGAGAGACCGATCACCGCAGGAACCATAAGGAGGAGGATGCGACGCAGGCCCGGATCCTTGAGGTTAAGATAGGGCCTAAAGCGAAATCCGACCTTACGGAAAAGCGGCAACTGGCAGACCAGCTGCAAACCACCGCCGATAAGGGTTCCCACCGCCTTGCCCGCAATGGCCGGCTTACCCATCCGGGTAAAGAGATAGGCAAAGCCTAGACCGCCGATGATCGAACCTA
>JAUVQZ010000038.1 GCA_030597865.1 Pseudomonadota bacterium
AGGGGGGCCATATAACGTGCAATGGCCTCCAAGAGGCGGATATCGCTCTCCTGGTAGTCATCCTCCCTATTGGCCACGCCAATATAACCGGTGCCCTCATCCTGATAGACGATGGGCACAAACACATAGCGGTTCATGGCGATATGGCCCTCGGGCACCCTGGTTGACGGCCGGTTGCTGAATACGGTTTTTTTAGCCGTTATTGCCCGCCCCCAAGCGCTGTCGCCCCAGCTATGGCGTGGGAAGACTATCTCCTTTTCCGCCACCTTACACTCTTCCCAGACATCCCTGGTCATGGAGGGCACGATCAGATCGCCCCTGTCATCAATATAGCCGAAGACCCCGTATCTGCTGGCCATGGCCGGCAGGAGAACGGAGTTCAAGACCGCCCCGAATATCTCATGGTTGGCCACGGTGAGAAAGAGCTCGGCAATACTGTTTTGGATGGCCAGCTCATGCTCGGAGCGCTGCAGGGCCTCGTTGCTGGCGGCCAGCTCTGCCGTGCGCTCCCTGACCTTGTCCTCCAGCTCATCATAGGCCTTCTGCAAGGCCCCCTCGGCCTGCTTGCGCTTGGTGATATCGCGGATGGCGCCCACGGACCCAACAAAGATCTGCTCACCACCCTGCCCACGTGCTGGACCATAGACCCCGGCACTGTTGATCTCCACCACGATCATCTCGTCGCTGAGGGATTTGACCAGTCCGCTTCGGTGGCTGTCGCCATCCCTGGAGAGAAGCCTGACCTCAAGGCCGCGGGTGGACCGCTCGCCCGACCTTCTTTCGTCAAAGAGGAGTGGCACCCCCTCCTTACCGGTCTGCTGTCCGGCAAAGCGCGGCAGCACCGTGCTCCGGCTCACTGACTCGGCATCAGCAGGGAGCATGAGGAGGCTGAAATGGTGGCCAAGGAGTTCATCAGGCTCATAGCCCAGGATCTGCACGGCATCATTGAGGAAGGTAAAATGACCCGCAGCATCGATTCTATAGATGATATCAGGGACCAGCTCGACCACGGAGCGATAGCGTTCTTCACTCTCCTCAAGCTCCAGAAGCTTCTGGTCAAGCCTGTCCTTGGCCTCCTTGAGGGAGACCTGGGCCTCCAGCAGGGAGCGGTTCTGGTGGATGGCATTCTCATAGGTGGTGATGAGGAAATGGAGGATCTTGTCCTGGCTGGCCTGGAGGCTATAGATCTCTCCCCCATAGTCGAATTCAAGGGGCGCAACTCCTTTCCCTGGTAGTTCGGCAACGGGCTGACTTAAAAAAGTATTGATCTTGGCCCGCAGATCTTCTTCGTCATAGGGCTTGATCACATAGCTGTCCGCCCCCACGGCCAACCCCTTGAGCAGATCAGCCGGCTCACTGAGGGAGGTGAGCAGGATCACCGGGATAGGCCGCCACCGCTCGCTCTCTTTAATGGCCCGGCATAACTCAAAGCCATCCATCACCGGCATGGCGATATCCGTGACAATGAGATCAGGGGGCTGCTCCTCGACAATGGCCAGGGCCTCGGCGCCATTGCCGGCCACCAGGGCGGCCATGCCCTCCTGTTCAATAAAACGACGGAGCATCTCGGCCTGGATGGGGCTATCCTCAACCACCAGAATACGACTTCTGCCCTCTGCATCAGTTTCACCCATCATGACGTCTCCTGGTCCACGAGTTGGTTAAGGGTGGGAGCAATTTTGGCCAACGGCAGTAGATGCTTCACCGCACCCAGTTCCACCGCCTCCTTGGGCATGCCGAAAACCACAGATGTCGCCTCGTCCTGGGCGATGGTCAGGCCGCCGCTCAGGGCCACGGCAGCCATGCCAGCTGCCCCGTCATTGCCCATGCCGGACAACAGGACAGCCACCCCAAGCCTGCCATAGTAATGGGCCAGCGACTCAAACAGGGTATCAACCGAGGGGCGCTGACCATTCACCGGCTCGGCCTGGGACAGGTCAAGTCTGCCGTGGCTGTCCACCACCAAATGGACGCCCTCCGGTGGAAAGTAGACATGACCGGGCAGGGGGTGTTCATTTTTTTCAGCCATTTTCACGGTCAGGCCGGTGCTTTCATCAAGCCATTCGAGCAAAGAGTCAAGAAAGCCTGGACTGATATGCTGGACACAGAGAATGGGCAGGGGAAAGTTGCCTGGCAGCCCGGCGATGATCTCCAAAATTGCCTGGGGGCCACCTGTGGAGGCGCCCATTGCCACAATACGAGGGGTCTGTGACACCTTAACCGGCCTGCTCTCCTGTTTGACTTGGGGCATGGGGTGAATCTTCCCTCGGCGAATCACCGTCACACCGGCCAGGAGCTTGACCCGATGACGCAGGGCCTGGGCCTCCCTCGAGTCTGCCTTAAAGCCGGCCCGGGGCTTGGCAAAGACATCCACAGCCCCGGCCCCAAGCAGACGAAAGATATTCTCATCCTGGTGGTCCTGGACGGAAACAGAGATCACCAGGATGGGCAGGGGGCACTCTGCCATGATCCTCTCTGTCAGCTCATAGCCATCCATAAGGGGCATGTGCAGATCCGTACACACCACATCCGGCCTTAACTCCTTGATCAGCCTCAAAGCCTCACGGCCGTCCTGGGCCGTTGCTACCACCTCAATGGTGGAATCAACTGAAAATATACGTTTCAGTATATTCAAGACAATGGGAGAATCATCGACAAGTACGACCTTGACCGATTTTGCCTCTGGGGGGGTGTCCTGTGTCTTCATAGGCTGTAATGGTTTAGTAGTGAGACGGCATAGTTATTTTGGCATTAAGGGGCTATATCCACTTCGCGGGCCTAAGGCAAAATTTGAGAATTTGTGAAATAAGAATTTGAGAAATAGGTAGAAGGAAGGTTGTTAATTAACAAAAGTATACCCCAAGGGTTCAGTTCAATCCCCCCTTGAGGGGGGCACTCGGAGTCTTCATTTACCTCTTGCAGGCGCCTTATTCTCAACTTCTTATTTCTTATTTCACAAATTCTCACAGGACAAATCCCGCCAAGTGGATAGCCCCTTGGCATTATTTAAATCAGTCTTTTCAAGGTCTCCAATAACACCGTCTGTTCAAAGGTGGCCTTGGTGATATAGGCATTGGCGCCCACCGCCAGCCCCTGACGTTTGTCCTCATCAGAGGAGAGGGTGGTGACCAGAATCACCGGCAGGTCCTTATAACGACTGTCCTGGCGAATCTTCTTTGTTAGCTCAAAGCCGTTCATATTGGGCATCAGGATATCGCTGACCACACCATCCACCTGGTGGCTGCTCAGCTTGTCATAGGCATCGACCCCATCCACTGCCACCACCACCTGGTAACCGGCACCCTCAAGGATACGTTTTTCCTGGGTACGGGTGACCAGGGAATCTTCAGCAAGCAACACCACCTGCCTGCGCCCTTGGGCCATGACGCTCTCCTCCGGAGGAGTCGCCATGGTGGTCCGGCGCACGGCCCGGATGAGATCCGCAGGGTTGAGAATCATGCAGACCTCGCCGCTGCCGAGGATGGTGGATCCGGAAACATTACGAACCCTCTTGAGCAGGGCGCCAGGGGGCTTGACCACCACCTCCTGGACATCGACAACCGCATCCACCAGCAGACCAAGCTGCTCATCATCTGCCTGCACCACAACACAGTAGAGGTAGGGCCCGTGAGCAGCTGACTCTTCCCCTTTGGGGGCCGGCAACTCCAGCAGGTCAATGAGGGGCTCCACTGAGATGGCCTCTTCGTCGATCAGGGCGGTTTGCCTCCCCTCCACGGAAAACAGGGCATCAGGGGTGAGACGCCTGCTGCCCACCACAAATCCGGAGGGAATGGCGCACAGCCACTGGGCCACCTGGACCAGCATGACATGACTGGTGGCTATGGTCAGCGGCAACACCATGCGCAGCGTAGTGGACTGCTGCCAGACAGAGTCAAGTTCCAGCCTGCCCTTCAGGGCCTCGATATTGGCCCGTACCACATCAAGCCCCACCCCCCGGCCGGAAATATCGGTGACCATCTCCTGGGTGGAGAGACCGGAGAGAAAGATGAGGGACTGGATCTGCTGCGCTGTCATGCCAACAAGCTCCTCCTCGCCATAGAACTTCCTATGCAAGGCCGCCCTTTTAATCTTCTCCAGATCAATACCGCCCCCATCGTCCTCCACCTCCACCACCACACTGGCCGCGGTCTGATAGCCCCGGAGGTGGATGGTACCAATCCGGGGCTTGCCCAGGCGCCTCCGCTCCTCCTGGGACTCTATGCCGTGGTGGAGACTGTTGCGGATCAGGTGCATGAGAGGGTCCTTGAGCTCCTCAAGGATACGTTTATCAGCGCTGGTCTCGCCCCCCTCAATAATCAGCTCAATATCCTTGCCCAGCTCCCTGCTGATATCGCGTCCCATGCGGGGAAAGAGGTTGAACAGGGTGGAGAGCGGCAGCATGCGGATGCGCCGTATGCCCTCATCCAACCGGGCGGTTACCGCCTCAAGACGGGTGCTGTCCTCATACATGGCGCCATGGATCTGCTCGAGGCGGGAGGTGAAATGGCTGGAAAAGGCCTGCTCCTCTTCGGACAACTCCGCCAGCAGCCTGCGGCGGACAGCAAGGCCCCGGCCATATTCCTCCCAACAGGCCATGAGATCCTCCACATCATGGAGGCGCTGGTCGATTCCTGTTTTGGTGACGATCAGCTCGCCGGCCTGGGTCATCAGTTCGTCCAGTTGCCTGGGCTGAACGCGAATGGTCTCAATGTGATACTCCACATGGGCAACCCCCGTTTCAGACCGTTGCCCTTTTGGCCCATGGGGTTCCAACACGGCCTCAGGTTCTTGTGCTCCATCCTCCCCTGTTGGTTCACTGGCTTTTGGCGGCCCCTTGGCCGATTCTGCCGGCAATGGCGAGGGAGCCTCCTTTCTCTTCTCCTTGTCCGGGCTGAGTGCTGCCATAACCTGGGAGACATTCACCGTGGCCAGGGTGCCACTCACCGCCTCTGCCACCAAAGACCTGATGGCATCAAGGCCTGTGTAGAGATCGTCCAGCCAGCGGGGATCAAGACGAAGCTCTCCCCTGGTGGCGGCCCGCAGGGTATCTTCCAGACGATGGCTCAGCATCTCGATTTCAGCCAGGCCAAGCATGCGGGCGGCGCCTTTCAGGCTATGGGCCTCACGCCACACCTCCTCCTTTGCCGTTTCATCGTCACCATTTTTTTCCAAATGAAGAAAGCCCTGCTCAAGACGCTGAATATGCTCTTCGCTTTCAGCCCTGAACATCTGCCGGAGTTCCTTATCTTCAATCATGATCCCGGCCCCCTGCCTCAGGCTTAACCCAGATAAACTGGGGAAAAAATTAATGTTTTAAGGACTCTTTCTGGGTACCCCCTCGGAGTCAAGCGCTTAGCTGAGGGGTATTTTTGCCACCAGATTAACCTCTAAGGTCCTAACCACGCAGAGCCTGATAAGTGCCTTGGCGGTGAATGTCTGTTGCTGATTTCAATAACACTTTCCCGGGTTCTTGTTTTTTTGTGGGTGCTTTTATGGAGTAAGGCATTAAATTATCTGCCTGATCTCCTGGGCAAGTTGATCCATCTGTTCCAGGCCCGCCCTGGTCTGCTGGACCCCTGCCGAGGACTGCTTGGCCCCGCTATTGAGACTGTTCATGGCCTCCACCACCTGGGCAATGGCCCCGCTCTGCTGCTTGGTGGACAGGGAAATCTGCTTGACGTTTTCAGAGATCATACCCACCGAATCCACCAGCACGTTGAAGACCTGTCCTGTTTCTGCCACTGTGGCGGCGGCCTCATCCAAGGTCTTGGTACCATCCTCGGCCGCCATCACCGTCCCATTGGTAACCTTCTGGACATCCTCCACCAGGGTGGAGATCCGTCGGGCTGATTTCTTGCTCTGGTCGGCGAGCTTACGGATCTCCTGGGCCACCACAGCAAAACCCTTGCCCTGTTCCCCGGCCCGCACCGCCTCCACCGCCGCATTTAAGGCCAACAGGTTGGTCTGGTCGGCAATATCGGTGACATCGCTGATGATCTTGTCAATCTGGCCTGTCTGCTCACTGAGACGCAGGATCTGTTCACCAATGGTTTCGACCTTCTGGCGCAGTTCGTCCATGCTCCCCAGCATATCCGCCACCATCTCACCACCCTGCTCAGCCTTCTCTGCCCCTTCACCGGCGGTTCCCGCCGCTGCCTCGGCCTGCTCCGTGGCCCGACGGGAGACGGCATCCAACTCATCCATGGTGCTGGTGGTTTCAGAGACTGCGGTTACCTGTTGCTCCAGAACCTTGCCGTGCTCATCGGCGCTGACGCCGATCTGGCTCACCGATGTCGACATCCTGGTCACCGCACCGATGAGGACACGGCGGATATCCCGCCCCAGGGCAAGGGCCACGGCAGCCATGAGCAGGGTAAGGAGGAGGGCGATCACGGCCATGATGTAGCGGTCCCTGGCCACCTCATCCACCAGGCCGCCCGCATCCAGCTCGGTCCGGGCCAGGTCGGCCAGCATGGTATGGAAGAGTGTCTGGATCTGTGCCAATGCCGGCGCCGTGCTCTGCCGGTAAAGCTGTTGCGCCCCGTCCCGCTCCCCCTTGAGCACTTCATTGATCCGGGCCACAGAGTGATGGAGTTCATCATGGGGCTTTTCCAGGGCCGCCAGATTGGCCCCAAGGTAGGGGGATATCCTCTCCATCTCCTGGCGCCCACCACCGTAATACCACTGGCCCAGCTTGCAGAGGCGGGGATCCACCTCTACATCCAGCTCCGTAATATCCGAAGCAATGAGACCCTCCAGGACCTCGGTGCCCCATTCGATATGGTCAAGGTTAAAGTGATGGAGCCTGTCATGCTCTGCTGCGGTCTGGCTGAGGCGCTGGGCATGGCCATGGAGCGAGCTGATGGCCAGAAAGGCATAGCCTCCGAGCATGGCCAGGGCCGCTATTCCCAGGCCAAAACCAAGGGTGATCTTTGCACTGACTGTTAATTTCATTTCCACTCCTCCCATTCACTCTTTAGCCTTCAACTTTTATTTGCCGATCACATCACTTTCTCGTCAACCAGCATATCATCATTGGCAAGCAGGACGCTCAGATCAAGGACGGTCACCATCCTGCCGTCATAGGAAATTTCTCCCTTCACAAACCCATTGCCCCTCTCTTTCACTGCGGTGGGCACCTTCCTGAACTCCGTTGCAGCGGCAAAGACCAGATCAACCACCTCCCGCACCACCACTCCCACCAGCAGACCATCCCGTTTGGCCACCACGATCTTCCTTGCCTCGTGCAGGCATGGCAGGGACATGGAGAGGGCCGCCCGGATATCCACCAGGGTGACAATATCACCGCGCAGATTCATGTTGCCGCTGATATAGGGCGGGCAGCAGGGGATGGGGGTAACATCACCGATCCTGGCAAATTCCCGCACCGCCATGAGCTCCACGGCAAAAAGCTCGCCGCTCAGTTCCAGCACGGCAAAGGCCTGGCGCCCCGTAACCTCCTCCTCTTCTCCAAGCCTGCGCAGGGCCTGGGCCCGTTGCTGCAAAATGGCCATCTCCTCCGGGGAGAGCTTGGTATAGAAACAGGGCTGTTCCGTCAACTCGTCTTCATGATATTCATCCTGCAGGCCAACTCCCTGAAGGGGCGGCAGGATGCGGTCATGATTGAGCAACATGATGATGTCACCCTCCCCCTCCACCCTGCACTGCAACACCATGTCAGTCTCATGCGACTCCCCCTCTTCCTGAGGCCCTGTGGACAAGTCCATTGTGGAGACCTGCCGGACATCCAGGGTATGATTGGCAATAAAGCCAAACACCCTGCCTGCCGCCTCAACCACAAGAACGTTATCAGTAATGGTGCAGGGTTGTGGCATGTGACCGAAACGAAGGTCAAGGTTGACCACAGGGACAATCCGGCCACCCAGGTCAAAGACACCCAGCACGGATGACGGCATCCCCTTTATATAGGTCAAGGCCGGCAGGCAAAGGATCTGACGGACCACCATGGCATCCACCGCATAGAGGGAATTGTTCAGCTCAAAGATGACACAGGTGAGACATCCTTGCCCCTGTTCGCTCTCTATTGCGCCATTCATACCTAACCCCCGTAATATTGTTCACCAGGCGCTATAAACCTTGGTGAAACTCGGTGCTGTAAAAGTTTTACTAACCCCCAGCCAAAAGCTTTCGGACATAGTCGGCCAACTCCGTGACCGTGAGTTCGTCATAGGGCTCAATCCTCTCCTGTGGATCTAAATCCAGCAAGAGATCAAGTGCCGTATGGCGCAGACTGGCCGCCTTTTGCCGGTTATCCTCACGTTCAAAGAGGGCGGCCAGATCGAGATAGGCCGCCACCAAGGAGGGCTCCAGGTAGATGGCCCTGTGCAAAAGGCGTTTTGCCCCATCAATATCCTCCGATATCTCGGCGATATGGGCAAGCAGATAGTAGGGGGCACTGCTAAATTCCCGCAACCGTATCGCCTCTTCGGCAGCATTGACGGCCGCCTCATAATTACCCATGTTGGCATGGGCCCGGGCCATGAGGAGATGGGCCGCGAAATGCTCAGACTGCTCCTTGACAATGCCTTGGCTCTTTTCAATGACGGCCTGATACCTGCCGACCCGAAACAGGCTCCGGACCTCCTTGAACCATGACTCAACAGCCGCCAATGGCTTAGCCGTACTGCCTGCAGGTTTGGCCGTGGTCGGGGTTAGTGGGGGGGGAGAAGGGCGAGTCAATGGGGGCTCGGCTGCCAAAAACTTTTTCAATCGAGCCGTTGCAGCAGAGGGCTGCCTGGGTCTCGGTACGGTTTGGCAGGGCAGCTTAGGGGGCAGGAGTTCAGGGAGTGTTGGACTGGGCGTCTCTTCATCCCGCTGGTAGATCACGGATTCCGGGTATATCCGCGCCCGTAACGGCCCTAATTGGTGACCGTAGACCTCGCTGTGACCGGTGATCAGGTAGCCCCCCGGCCTCAGGGTATAGGCCATCTTGGCCAGAACCGCGGCAATCACATCACCATTGAAGTAGATAAAGACATTGCGGCAGATAATGAGATCCATTTCATTGAGATCAGCACCGGGACAGGGGTAGTTGTCTTCAAGGAGATTGCCATAACGGAAGCTGACCATGTCGCGGATATGCCGTTCTAATCTCCACCCCCCCTTGTGGCGCCTGAAATAGCGCTGTATGACATCAGCTGTCTGGCCTCGAAACGACCACTCTCCGTAGATGGCCTTTCTGGCCCGTTCAAGGGCCTGGCGATTGATGTCGGTGGCCACGATCCGGACATCCCACATTTCACCTTTGGCAAGCAATTTATCCAGGAGAATGGCGATGGAGTAAGCTTCCTCACCTGTTGAACAGCCGGCGCACCAGATGCGCAGTGGTTGGCACCCCCTGTTGTGTTTCAGCAATTCCGGCAGGATCAGGTGTTCCAGAAGCTCATACTGCCCCGGGTCGCGGAAAAAATAGCTCTCGCCAACGGTGATCTCGTCAAGAAGGATCTGCCACTCATTGCCTGTCGCCAGCCCTTGCCGCTTCAGGAGTTCTTGGTAGCCTGCCAGGTCATGCTGACCTGTTTCCAGAAGGCAGTGGTGGATGATGTCAGAAAATTTTTCAAGATCACGATCAACAATCTCCAACCCTGCCTTGGAGCGCACCAGGGCCCGGATCTCCTGGAGGACAGGCTCATCTGGACGATGATCATCCGCACTGGTCATTGACTCTCTCCCCTGGCCCCTGCCCCTGTCATCTGCGCCCCCATCTCTGCCTCATGGCGTGAAGACGTAGCCCTGGTCCTTAAAGAGGCTGACACAGGCATCCACTGCCGCCGGCTCAAACCAGGTGCCGCGCCTTTCAGCTATATGGGCCAGGGCCGTGTCCAGGCTGAGGGCCGGCCGGTAGGGCCGGTGGCTGGCCATGGCCTCCACCACATCGGCCACCATGAGCAAGCGCGCCTCCAGTCGTATGGCCTTACCCTGCAAGCCCTGGGGATAGCCGCTGCCATCAAGGCGTTCATGGTGCTGGAGAACAATATCAGATATGGGCCAGATGAAGTTGATATCCTTCATGATCTCAAAACCGACCTGGGGATGGGTTTTGATCATGCTAAACTCCAGGTCGGTGAGGGTTCCCGGTCGGCTCAGTATCTCGGCCGGGATATAGAGCTTACCGATATCGTGGATGATCCCCCCCAGACGGATACCCTCGATGCAGTCGGCAGCAAGGCCCATCTTCCAGCCAATGGCCACGGCAAGGTTGGAGGAGCGCTGCTGGTGGCCGGCCGTATAGGGGTCACGGGTCTCCACGGTGCGGGCCATGGCCTGGATCGTCTCAACCAGGGTCTTCTGGGTTTGACAGAGATGCTCCTGGCGTTCGCTCTCCAGGTGTCTGCGTTCCGAGATGTCGTGGAGGGAGACCACATGGGCGGGCTGACCCTGCCAGTCAATGGCCACCAGCCCCATCTCCACACTGGTGATCCTGCCATCAGGTCGCACCACCTCTATCTCACTGGTCTCGCCCGTTACCAGGGGAAAGCCAAACCTCTGGCCGACAAGCTCCCCTGCCCCTCTGGCAAAGAGGGCAAGGGCGGCAGGATTGACAAAGAGGATAGAGCCCTTTTTATCCAGGACCAGGATGCCGTCGGCAGAGTGTTCAACAATGGTCCGCAGCTGCTCCTCACTGCGCAGCATGGCCTTCTGAGAGCGCTGCTGGGCAGCCAGGCGCTTTTCCAGCTGCTGCGCCCGTTGTCTGAGTTCCTCCTGCAGCTGCTGATGCTGGGCGGCCAGAATACGAACCTCGGTTACCTCCTCCAGGAGGTGGACGGAATAGAGATATTGCCCCTCTTCATTCTCCAGGGCAAAGGCCCAGGAGCGGAATATTTTACCGCTGCTAAGAACAACATCCTCCTCCCTCTCGCCGTGGCCGGCCAGGGCGGCCTGACAGCCGGGCAGGGGGCCTTCGAGTTTGGGAAATATCTGCCAGTAGTGGCGACCGAGGATCTCTTCCAGGGGCAGGCCGGCAAGTTTGCCATAGGCGCGGTTGGCCTGGAGGATATGATGATTATGATCATGGAGGAAGATGGGCAGGGGGATGGCATTGATGATATGCTGCCAGTCGGGCAGTGAACCACTATGATGGTGCTCCTGGACTGGGTCCATTGATCCCTTCCTCCCCCTGTTTCGTGCAGCGCTCCACCCTGGCAGAGCCGTTGCGAATGACTCACTCCAATTATAGGGAAATTCCAACAGAGGGGTCCAGGTAAAAGGGAAGCCCTCAGCCCCTCCCAGGGCCGGAGACAACAGGGCCTGAATCCATCGATCCGGGAGGTTCAAGGGCTAACAGGTCGGGTTAGTTGAAGAAACTCACAAGGCCACAGAACTCATCTATGCAGATGGGCTGCAGATAAAAAAAGCGCCTGGCAGCGGTTGCGTATTTATGGTGATCCTGGTTACCCTGTCATATCATCTTAACTATTTTTCAACCCTGGAGGATGGGGATGGAGTGGTACGACGACTATAATATTGATGTTGATCTCATCGATACGCAACACCAGGAATTAGTAAGGGTGGTCACCCGGTTGCAGGAGGCCCTTTCCTCCGGGCCGGTCAACACGGAAATCGCCAGCGCCCTCAAGTTTCTGGTCCAATACACCCAGCAGCATTTCCATGATGAAGAGGAGATCATGCGAGCCATCAGGTTTGAAGAACTTGAGCACCACCAAAAGCTGCACAGCAAGCTCATTGACGAGATCAAGGATATCCTCCTGGCTATTAAAAAGGGCAAGGGCGTCAACGCCTACGATCTCATCGATTTTCTCACCGACTGGCTGATCAACCATATTCGCTACGAGGATAAGAAGATCGGCAGGGCCATGGAGCAGTATAAAAATGAGACCAGCGATTGGGATGGCAGCCTTGCCTGACTATTTTCAGGCCCCATCTCTGTGGGTTGTGTTATTTTTTTATGTAGGAGCGAGCTCGCCCTAGGTGATTCACCTATAAATCTTAGCCGAGCTGGCTGGTAATCGGTTTTGCAAAGCAGCTCCATTTCGGCCTTAGGCCCCTGGCAATGCCCCCTTCTGTTCTTTTTTATTTGCTGTTTTAGATGTTCCGATTTAAAAGTTAACCTTTCTGGCCAGATATCACCTCCTGTTCCTATAACCAACTGCCTCTATGAACTCATCCATCCTCGATCTTGTCGGCAACACCCCCATCGTGCCCATCCGCCGTTTACACAAGAACCCCAAGGTTCAGATCTTTGCCAAACTGGAGTCCATGAATCCGGGTGGTTCGGTGAAGGACCGGATCGGCAAATTCATGATTGAGGCGGCTGAAAAGTCAGGGGCCCTCACCAAGGACAAGATCGTCCTTGAGGCCACCAGCGGCAACACCGGTATCGGCATGGCCATGGTCTGTGCGGTGAAGGGCTATCGCTGCATGCTGGTCATGTCTGAATCCGCCTCCATTGAGCGCCGCAAGATCATGAGCGCCTATGGCGCCGAGATACTCCTCACCCCTGCCAAGCGCTCCACCGACGGCGCCATTGAGCAGGCCTATGCCATGGTCCGGGAGCATCCGGATAAATATTTCCTCACCGACCAGTTCAACAACAACGCCAACTGGCAGACCCATGTCGAACACACCGGCCCGGAGATCTGGGAACAGACCGAAGGCACGGTCACCGATATCGTTGCCACCCTGGGCACCAGCGGCACGGTCATGGGCCTCAGCCATTACTATGCCACCAGGCATCCCCATGTTCGGATCACGGCAGTGGAACCCTACCTGGGCCACAAGATCCAGGGCCTCAAAAACATGAAGGAGTCCTATAAACCGGGGATCTTTGACAAGAATAAGCCATACCAGATCATCAATATCCATGATGAGGAGTCCTTTGAGATGGCCCGCTCCCTGGCCAGAGACGAGGGCCTTTTTGTGGGCATGAGCTCCGGCTGCGCCATGGTCGCCGCCCTGCAAAGGGCTGAAGAGATGGAGGAGGGGGTGCTGGTGGTCATCTTCCCGGACAGCGGTGAAAAATACCTCTCCACCGAACTCTTCTCCAAAAAAACACCCGCCACCGAAGAGACCTCCCAGCTTAAATTCTACAATGCCCTCAAACGTAAGAAGCTGCCCTTTGCCCCGCTTTCATCCCAAAAGGTAACCTTTTACGCCTGCGGCCCCACGGCCCACGAGGCCACCAACCTCAGCCACTGCCGGCGCTTTATCGTGGCCGACCTGATCCACCGCACCCTGGCTGCCAAGGGCTATAATGTCGATTTCATGATGAATTTTACCGATCTCGACGACAACACCATAGCCGGCGCCGAGAACAGGTCGCTGTCGGTGGCTGATTTCACCACCCCCTACATGGAAGCATTTATCGCCAACATGGCAGCCCTGGGCATGAAACAGCCCATCACCATGCCCAAGGCCTCGGACTACGTGGAGAGGATGATTGAGATCTCCCATGACCTCATCCACAAGGGCCATGCCTATGAGCTGCACGGCTCCATCTATTTTGACATCTCAAAATTCAGCGAATATGGCAGGCTGTCCAGGGTGGATCTTGACAAGATCAGGAGCGGCCAGTCCGTGGATCTTGAGGAGTATGAAAAGCACAGCCCCCTTGATTTCACCCTGATGAAGCGCTCCACCTTGAGCGAACTCAAGCAGGGCATCTTTTTCCCCACCGATTTCGGCAATATGAGGCCGGGCTGGCATATCGAATGTGCGGCCATGACCCTGAGCCATCTCGGCGACACCATGGACATCCACACGGCCAGCCGCAACCTCATCTTCCCCCACCATGAGAATGAGAACGCCATTGCCAAGGCCTTAACCGGTAAACCCCTTGCCAACCACTGGCTCCACTCCGAGCTGCTTCTGGTGGACGGCAAGATGATGAGCGCCGAGAACTCCAACATCATCACCCTTGATGATGTGCGGGCCCAAGGTTTCAGCAACAGGGAGGTGCGGTTTTTTCTCCTGCGCCACCATTACCGCAAGCCCATCGAGTTCAGCTATGCCAAGCTCACCGCAGCCCGTACCAGTCTGCGCCGCCTGGATGAGTTTGGCAAAAAACTGCTCTGCCTGTCACCTGGCAATCCCCACCCCGAGGTGGCCACCTATCTCACCAGCCTTGAGAACGTCTTTTTTGAGGCCATGGATGATGATATGAACATCTCCAAGGCCCTGGGCAGCCTCTTTGATTTCATCAAGAAGGTCAACCCCATTCTGGCCAGCGGCCAGCTTGATGGCGACCAGAAAAAATATATCCTGGAGACCCTGGAGAAGATCAACTCCATCATCAACATCATGGTCCTTGAGGAATGCCCCCTGAACCCGGAAATTGATGGGTTGATCAAGCAGCGGGAAGAGGCGCGCAGAAATAAGGATTGGCACAAGGCCGATGCCGTTCGCCTCAAACTTGAGGAAAAAGGCATCATCATGACAGACACGGCCACCGGTCCGGCCTGGTGCCTCAGCCATGGCGTCTGTGAGTCCTGCGGGGCAGAAAAATGTGGAAAAAAATAAGACGACCCAGCCTCTTCATCCCCCTGCTGGCTGTCCTTCTCCTCGTTAATGCCTGCGGGGGCCCGAAAAAGACCGTACAAAGCCCGGCAGCGCCCAGCTATCATTTCAAACAAAAGAACCAGTACCAGATCATTAAAAGGCTTTATACCCGCCTCGAAGACTGGCAGGGGGTACCCCATCGTGACGGCGGCATGAGCAAAAGAGGGGTGGACTGCTCCGGCTTCACCTATCTCACCTTCCGCGAACTCTTCGATATTCGCCTGCCCCGCACCACCTCCCAGCTGGCCCAGACCGGCCGCCCCATCAGCAGATTACAACTCCAAGCCGGTGACTTGGTTTTTTTTAAGATCGGCAGGGGGGGCAGACATGTGGGTATCTACCTGGAGAACCAGAAATTCATCCATGCCTCCAAGAGCAAGGGCGTGATGATGTCGCGGATGGACAACCCCTACTGGCAGAAGCATTACTGGCAGGCCAGAAGGATGGCCGCCCTCTAATTTTTTTTAGTACAGCATGCCAACAGACCGCGACTTTTTTGGTCTCACCACCCTCCCAACACTATCCATTGCTTCATTTTCCTACCTTCGCTGCTGCTTTGCCCAGCCAGTGCAACGGGCGAAAACGAACTAAAAGGGCACCCTGACAGCCCGGGCCTTCCGCCAGGCACCCTTCGACAGGCTCAGGGGCCGCCCCCTGAGTTCCCCGAAGATCGTGCCCCGAGCCTGTCGAAGGGTTAGGAGTTCAGGGCTGGATGGGGGAAAAGAGACTGCTTAACCACCTTCCTTCAAAATTCAGAATTCCTGGTGACCTCTGCTGTTCGCCATCACCTTTTCCTCTTCGGCACCTTGCGCAGGCCATCAAACAGATGACGCAGGGCCATGAGGGGATGATGAATAATCATCCTTGGCCCTATCTCCCCCATCACCCCGCGTATTCGCTCCCGCATCCCCGGCTTATAACAATGGACCGGGCATCTGGCGCAGGAGGTCTTGCCCTCCTGAAAAGGGCAGGCGGCCAGACGCTGCAGGGCATACTCCTGTAACTCCCGACACTCAGAACAAAGCTCCTTGCCACCACCATGGTGGCGCTGGCAGTAGAGACGGATCATGGCCTTGATGGTCTGAGCCTCTCCTTGCATGCGGCCTGCCGAGAACAGTGCCATTCTATCGCAGTCCCGAAACAACCATCATAACTCCCAGGGCAATGAGGAGATAATAGATGATGGTCAGATAGGTCTTGGTCGCCAGCCTTTTAGAAAATTGCGCCCCCAGGAAGACCCCGGCCAGCACCGGCAGGGCCGTACTTCCAAAGAGCCGCAAGACATGGGGAGTGGTTAAGCCACTGAGATAATGAGCCGCCAGCGCCAGGGAGGTGGTGACAAAAACCTGGGCCGCCAGGGTCGCCTTGATCTCATCCTTGTTCCAGCCGGTCAGGGTGGTATAGATGATGGAGGGAGGGCCGCCGGCACTAAAGGCGCTGCCAATGGTACCG
>JAUVQZ010000271.1 GCA_030597865.1 Pseudomonadota bacterium
CACAGGCCATCTGGCCAAGGGAAGAGACCACGGTATCAACAACTATGGAATTATTGGAGTTAGGAACGGCCTCAGGGTGCCTGGTTCCTCTGTCATCCGGTTCGCCAAGGCGCATACGAACCAGTTCAAGTTTCATCTTGCCATCAAGATCAGCCACCTGAACCGGTGAGGCCATGAGCAGGAACTGAACGCCTTCACCCAGGGCCTGGCGGATGACGCGCTGATTGGCCGGCATTTCCTCCTGGGCCCGATGGAAGATGACGGTGACCTGTTCCACACCCTGGCGAAGCAGGGTACGGGCGCACTCCATGGCAATATTATTACCGCCGATAACAGCAGCGGTTTTACCATAGTTACGTTTTTTACCAGTGGCAATGGCCTTCAGGAACTCTGTGGCCCGATGGACCTTGGGAAGCTGGCAGCCTGGAACGTCAAGGCGAACATCAACCCCGGCGCCGGTGGCGATAAAGGTGGCATCATAGCCCTGGTCATTGAGATCCTGCAGATTAAAGTCTTCACCCCATTTCTGGTTCAGACGCACTGAGATGCCCATCTTCATGATCATGTTTGTCTCATAATCAAGAACCTTACGGGGAATCTTATACTCAGGGATACCGTAGCGCAGCATGCCGCCAACCTTAGGGTTTGCCTCAAAAACTGTTACATCATGTCCCTTCTGGGCCAGAAAATAAGCAGCTGTCAGGCCGGCAGGGCCACCACCGATAACAGCGACCCGCTTGCCGGTATTCTTGTCCCTGGGAATGTGCAGATCAATATTATTGGTCATGCACCAGTCAGCAACAAAACGCTTCAGGTGATTGATGGATACGGGATCATCAACCAGGAGCCGACGGCACCGTGTCTCACAGAAACGGGGACATACCCTTCCCACGGAAAAGGGGAAGGGGTTACGATCCATGACCAGACGCAGGGCCTCTTTATATTCACCCTTGGCCACATGGGCGATATAGCCCTGGACATTAAGCTGTCCGGGACAGGTAAGATTACAGGGGGCCTTGCAGTCGCCAAAATGGCTGGCAGAAACAGCAGCAAGCCTTTCCTGACGATGGGCGGTCAGTTCACTTGATTCCGTGCTGATCTTCATACCGGCCGTGGCAACAGTGGCACAGGAAAGTACGAAATTTTCAGAACCTTCCAGCTCAACAACACAGAGCTGACAGGCATTCTCACCATGCTTGCCATTGACATGACAGAGGGTGGGAATATGAATCCCTGAACGCTGTGCTATTTCAAGAATAGTCAGCCCTTGTTCGGCAATGATTTCAGAGCCGTCTATCTCTAAGGTAATCGTCGACATATTTTTTTTTAAATACAGGATTCAGAATAGAGAATTCGGAACAAGAATGATCAAGGAACAAAGGGATTACGCACCATTCTTATTTCTAAATTCTGCTTACTTTAACTTCCGGTTTTTACGCAGCAGGTTTCCATTCCTTCAGGAAGGCGGGGAGATGACCGGCCTCACGGGGACCAATGGTGATGGTCCAGCCAGGCAGCTCTTCTTCAAGCTCACCCTTCATGGAGGCCAAGTAGCCGGGGATGATCAACTCACGATGCTTGACCTTATCCTCAACACCGGCCTTTTTCATAAACTGGGCAATAAGATCAGCGCCAAATTTACCGGCAGCCCAGGCAGTGAGAACAGACAGGCCCTCGGTGTCCTTAATCAGCAGCCAGGATGGGACATTGGCCCCCTCAATCTCACCGGAGACGATGAAGTAGGTCAGTGAAAAGTTACAGGTGATCAGAACCGGGGAATTCTCGTCAGGTCCGTTGATATTGTAAACATCCTCCTGAACCACCATGGGCCGCTGGGGATCGGTGAAGATATTAAGCTGCTCAAGGAGAAGCGGGAAAAGGATATCGCCCTGCAGGTCGGAAAGAACCACAATACCGGCATATTTCGCCATCACAACAGAGGCGATCATCGCCTCCATCATCGGATCATCGGTCATCTCACAGGGAAAGGTGATGGTGGGAAAACCAAGGGGCTTATACTTGCTGTTAACGGCAGCACGGCGGGCAACGATGTTGTCCTCAAAGGTGGCGCGCAGGGTACGGGCGCCGCTATCAATAACCAGGTCCTTCAGGCCTTCTGACATGGCCTTTTCAGAAATATCGATAAGGTTATCCATATTGCTGCCCTTGCAGCCCAAGGCACAACCGGTATCCTTGGCAACAGCGGCCATGTCGGCAACATTGGCATCTGTGGCGCCAAAGAGTAACGGATTACGATCGCCGCAGAGCTTGGCTGCCGCAGCCATATTGCCGGCATCCTCAGTCATGAGGATGATGTTGGCATCAGGGGCGCCATCAAGGACCTTCTGGACCGTGGCCGTGAATTTGCCCTGATCACCATCACTATCCTTGACAGCAATAAGATCAGCCTTCAAATTAACCCCAACGCGGTCGTAGCGCAGGGTCTTAAAGCGCTCGATTCGGCCATCGACATCAGAATCCGCCATATCGGTGGATACGAGAACGGCAATACCAGTGGGGTTTTCAAAACGCTTTTCATGGCGGAAAAGACATGTCTCACCACCGGTTTTAAAGGCGGTGTCACCACTGCCAATCTTCACGGTGCGAATGGGAGGAGCTGAGGCCTCACCGATGGTGGCCTTGTCCTCGTCGGAGACATAGGGACATTCGCCGATCTCTGCCGCCCCAGATGCAACTTTCATTGCAAAGGCAAGACAGGTAGGAATTTGACACTCTCCACAATTTTTCTTGGGGAGCATTTTGAGGATCTGGATACCAGTTAAAGCCATTTTCTAGCCCTCTCTCTTATGTATATATAAATTC
>JAUVQZ010000018.1 GCA_030597865.1 Pseudomonadota bacterium
GAGGGTGGGGGTGTGGGGGTCAACGCTGAAGATGAGCTCCACCCCCTTTTCCTGGGCCTTGAGGCCCACCAGGTTGGCGATATTATCCAGGACATCCTGGAGCTGGAAGTCGGTGAGCTCCAGACTCAGCTTACCCGCCTCTATCTTTGAAAAGTCGAGGATATCATTGATGATGCCCAGCAGGGTATGGGCCGCCCTATGGGTCTTGCTGACATAATCGCGCTGCTTGGGGGTGAGGTCGGTCTGCAGGGCCAGGTGGCTCATGCCGATGATGGCGTTCATGGGGGTGCGGATCTCATGGCTCATATTGGCCAGAAATTCGCTCTTGGCCAGGGTTGCCTCCTCAGCCGCCATTCTGGACCCATCAATGTCCTCCATGATATTGAGCATGGCGCTTCGGGCCTTGGCCAGCTCCGTGACCCTTTCCTGAAGGGCGGCGTCGGTTTTTTTTCTCTCGGTTACATCCTCCTTTACCGCCACAAAATGGGTGACCTCGTTCTCGTCGTTACGGATGGGGGAGATGGAGGCCTTCTCCCAGTATATCTCCCCGTTTTTCTTCTTGTTGGCAAATTCACCGTGCCAGACCCGCCCTGCCTTGATGGTCTCCCACATCTCGCGGTAAAAGTCAGGGGCCTGTTCCCCGGAGCTCATGAGGCGCGGATTCTGGCCGATGGCCTCGCTGGCTGCGTAGCCGGTCACCTCGCTGAAGCGTGGATTGACGTACTCGATGACACCCTCAATATTGGTGATGACCACTGACACCGGGCTCTGCTCCACGGCCTGGGAGAGTTTGCGGAGCTCCTGGTCGGTGCGCCGGCGCTCGCTGATATTCTCCTGGATGGAGACAAAATGGCTGATCTCACCGTGCTCATCAAGGATGGGGGAGATCAGCACCGCCTCCCAGTGCAGGTTGCCGCCCTTGTCCCTGTTCTGCATTTCGCCACGCCACTCCTGGCCGCCCAGGATGGTCTGCCACATCTGGCTGAAAAACTCCTTGGAATGGGTGCCGGAACCAAAGATCCGCGGATTTTTACCCCTGACCTCCTCAGGGCTGTAGCCGCTTATCTCGGTGAATTTTGGATTGACATACTCTATGCGGCCTGAGCGGTCGGTGATAATAACCATCATGGGGCTGTCTTCCACGGCCCGGCTCAGCTTGCGCAACTCATCCTCGGCCTTTTTAAGCTCTGAGATGTCACTGCCGGTGCCGATAATAAAGGGTCTGTTGTCGATATAGGTACGGCGGGCCGTAAAATAATAGGGGATTTGCCTGCCGCTCCTGGGGAGCAACCGTGCCTCCAGATGCGCCTCTCCCCTGGCAAGCACCTCAGTCATGGCCGTGGCAAACCGTTCCCTGTCCTCGGCGCTAATGAGATCCTGGGTGGTCATGGTGCTGAACTCGTCATCCGAGTAGCCGGTAACCTCTTCATAGTTCTTGTTCCAGCGCACATGGCGGCCATTCCCATCCATGAGATAAAAGATCCCTGGCAGACTGTTGATCACCGTGTCTGAGAAGGCCTTTTCCTGCTGCAGGGCATCCTCAGCTTTACGGTGTTTCTCAATATCCTTTGTAAGAGCGCCGGTGCGAACGCCCACCAAGGTCTCCAGGTGCTGACGAAGGCGGAGTTGGGTCTTGATCCGGGCCTGGACCTCCACCATCTGAAAGGGTTTATTGATGTAATCCACCCCGCCAACCTCAAAGGCCCTTACCTTGTCCCGGGGGTCGCTGAAGGCGCTGAGGAAAATAATGGGGATTTCCTTGAACCTCTCATCCCTTTTCAGCGCTTCACAGACCTGATAGCCATCCATCCCGGGCATATTAATGTCGAGGAGGATGAGATCAGGCAGCCGATTTGCCACTGCCCTGAGGGCCTCTTTGCCGTCTGGGGCCTGGCGTACCTTGTAGCCTTCCTTCCCCAGTGCTCTGCCGAGAAATTGGATATTTGCAGAGATATCATCCACTATAAGTATCTCGCCTTTGTGAGAGCTATGATTCATAGTATCTCCTTGCAGGGGCCTCTGGAGCTTTCATCTGTTAAGTGTCAGTAAGGTGGGGAAGGGGCCATCAACCCACGATCTTGTATCTTTCCACCTGTCCCAATTTCCCAAGAAGTCCATTGATCTCCACCTTGAGTTTGATCATCTGCTCCTCGCGACCCACGGCCAGGCGGCTGAACCTCTCCATCTCCTCCATATGATGGCGAATCTCCTCCTCTGCCTCCTTGCGTTCAGAGATATCGGTGACCAGGCCTATGGCGTGCCATGTGCCCTGGACCCTGACAGCGGACATGGCAAGCTCCACGGGAAACTCCTGACCATTCTTTCTGAGGGCCGTAAGCTCCATGGTCTGGCCGATACATCTCCCCTCCCCGGTCTTCTGGAAGGTGGAGAAGGCCTGGGCCTGGGCCTCGCTGTACTGCGCCGGCATGATGATCTGGTGGAGATCCTTGCCGAGCACCTCAGGTGCCTTCCAGCCAAAGGTCTTCTCTGCCGCCTCGTTCCAGAAGGAGATATTGCCGCTGTTGTCGAGCATGATGATGGCTATCTGGGCCGAGGAGGTGATGCTCTGCAGCTTCTCCTCATTTTCCCTGAGCGCTCTGGTCCGCTCTTCAACCAGCCCCTCCAGGTTCTCACGGTGGAGGCGCAACTCCTCCTCCACCCGTTTCTGGGCGCTGATATCGGTCATGGTGCCCACCATACGCAGGGCCACCCCCTCTGGGCCATAGGTGACGATCCTGCCGCGGCCCCGCACCCATTGCCACTGGTTGTCCTTGGTGCGCAGGCGATGCTCTGCCTCAAAGAAGGGAAGGGTGCCATCCAGGTGGTCCTCCAGCATGGCCAGGATGGCAGGGCGGTCCTGGTCATGGATGCGGGAGTGCCAAAACTCTAACTCCGGCCTGGCCTCATGGGGCTCATAACCGATCATCCGGCACCAGGAGGGGCTGTAATAGACATGATCGCTTACCATGTCCCAGTCCCACAGGCCGTCTGCGGTGGCCTCCATGGCCAGGCGGAATTTCTCTTCGCTGCTGCGCAGGGCCTCCTCAGCCTCCTTGCGTTTTGTAATATCACGGATGGAGGCTATGGCCGCCATCTCCCCCTGGCTGCGAACCGGACTGAGGCCCACCTCCACGGCAAACTCATGGCCATCCCGGTGCCGCCCGTAGAGGTCCAGGCCCACACCCATGGGGCGGATATGGGGGTTGGCAAAGAAGGCCAGCCGTTTATTGTCATGGCCCTTGACCAGGTGGCCAGGGATGAGGATCTCAACCTGCTGGCCCTGGAGTTCCTGGCGATCATAGCCAAAGAGCCTTTCCGCCTGTCTATTGGCCAGGGTGATCTCTCCGTTCCTATTGACAATGAGCAGGCCGTCCGGAGAGGACTCAAGAAGGACCCGGAATTTCTCCTCGCTCTGCTTGCGCTCCCCCATCTCAGCGGCCAGCTGTCGATTGCTGGCCTCGCTCTGCTGTCGCCGTCGCGCCAGGACAAAGGAAAGGCCCAGAAAGAGGGTGATGGTCACCAGCAGCACAGCAATGACGGTATTACGGATGAGATGGTAGGTCATGTAGGCATCCGCGATACCTATCTCATAGACCAGGCCGAAATTATGCTCCTCGTTCCAGAGCCAGCCACCCACCACAGGCACGCCCCGGTAATCCCGGTAGCCCTCGACATTGAGGCCTGCTTGGCCGCTCCGGCCCTGTTCCACGGCCAGGGTAAAGGGCAGCTGGGAGCGGGGCGTGGTGGGCCGAAAGCCTACCATCATATTGCCGCCCGGATCGCGGAGGTCCAGGTTGAGGATCGCCCTTTTCTCCGGACTGACCAGACCGAGGGTGCGGATCTCGTCGCAGAATCTGACCCCGGAGATCAGCTGGCCATCCTGGTTAAAGGCGTAGGCGTCATCGCTCTCCCCGGAGCCGGCCACCAGCTGGATAATCCGGGAGAAATTAAGGGCCGGATCGATCCGCAGGGCAAAGGCGGCCAGCACCCTGCCATCATCAGCAAAGATCGGTACGCCGAAAAACATGGTGGCCACATTACGGGCCTGCTTGCCGCCCATGCTGGGCAGGGCAACCTCGGAGGCAACAGGCAGCACCACCTGGGATTTACCGCTAAAAATATGATCAAGGTAATCGCCGTGGCCGTTAATGACATTGTAGCGGCCGACATTCTCCTCGTGCGTGGAGGCAATATTATGGCGGTTCGGGGCAATGATGAACATGCCCTGATCTTTATGGTGTTCAAGCCATGGAGTGCCAATGGCGCGCAGCTGCTGCTGGGCGCCATTGGCAAGCAGGGCCTCCCTGTTCTGGGACCCGTCCAGCAATTCCCTGACAAGCAGGCGGACATCTGGGCGGCGGGCCAGGGCCTGGGCATCATCAAGGCGGTCATGGAGCCAGAGCTGGAGGGCCTCGTGGCTCGTGTGCAGGACGATCTCCAACTGCTCGTTGATGTCGGATCTGATCTGGGCCTTGATCTTGCCAAGGGCCAGCCAGGAGATCAGGGTGACCAGGGCCAGGATGGCGGCCACCACCAGCAGGCCCCTGTCCTGGATAAACCACCAGTGACAGGGCTGACCAGGGGGGCATGGGGACTCAGCCCCTTTCATCTTGTCTTTGTCCATTATTCCAACCGTTGGTTCCGGCCGCTGCCGCAGGGCGGCTGGCCATGGCGAAGTTTTTTTTATAACAGCGGCTGCTTGGTATGGCCAACAGGCCTGGGGCCTCAGCTACGGCGCAACAGGGAGATGTCCAGTCGCTGCCATGGGGAGGTAAGAGGCCCAGGCCCTCTTCAAAATTATAACCGCCATTGCCTCCTGCAGCCGGGTCATCTCAGCGCTTAACTCTGCCGGGTAGTTATGGTCAGCCAGGTTGATGCCGACTTGGTCAATGGTGATGATGGCGTCCCGGGCCGTCTCAAGGATGGTGCGGCTCCAGGGCTCCCCGCCAAGATCTCTTTGTGCTGCTGGCTATGGTTTATGCGGACCACAGTGCTCTCTGGGGTTGAGGTTGGCTCTGGTTAGATGGTGCTGGCCTCGCTGCTCAGGGCCTGGCGTTCCTCTTCAAAATCGGCGTACCTCAGGGCGATCTGCCGAAACTCCTCGCTCAGCTCCAGAAAGCCATCCACCAGGTCCGGGTCAAAATGGCAGCCCCTGCCCTCCCTGATGATGGCCACGGCCTTGGCATGGGGAAAGGGCGGCTTGTAGACCCGTTTGCTGATCAGGGCATCGTAGACGTCGGCAATGGCCATGAGGCGACCGGAGAGGGGGATGGCGTCACCAGCCAGGCCCTGGGGATAGCCGGAGCCGTCCCATTTTTCATGGTGGCTGTAGGCGATCTCCCTGCCATAGCGCAGAAAGGAGAGGTTGTGGCCCAGTTTCTTTTCCGCAGCCAGGATGGCATCGTGGCCATATTTGGCATGCCTCTTCATCTCAATAAACTCCTGGTCCGTCAGCGGACCTGGCTTGAGCAGGATATGGTCCGGGATGCCCACCTTGCCGATATCATGGAGGGGGGCTGAGCGGTAGAGGAGGGTGATGGTCTCCGGGCTGAGGTTGGCCCGGTGCTTGGCCTGCTGTTGCAGGTGGCGGGCCAGGCTGCGCACGTAGTTTTGGGTGCGCCTGATATGGCCGCCGGTCTCCGGATCCCGGTATTCGGCAAGAACCGCCATGCTCTCGATGGTGGCGGCCTGGGTCTGCTCCAGCTCCCGGGTGCGCTCGTCAACCAGCTGGCCCAGATGATCCTGATGGCGCTTGAGCTCCAAATGATTTTTTATCCTGGCCAGGGCAATGGGGGGGGAAAAGGGTTTGCTGATATAGTCCACGGCGCCAAGCTGCAACCCCTTTTCCTCATCCACCGCATCGCTGAGGGCGGTGACAAAGAGGATGGGGATGTTTCTGGTGCGCTCATCCGCCTTCAGCCGCCTACACACCTCGTAGCCATCCATGCCCGGCATCATGATATCAAGGAGGATGAGGTCCGGGGCTGGCTCGGCCCGGGCAATCTTCAAGGCCCTGTGGCCACTGGTGGCAGCCTTGACCTTGAAGTCGGCCTGCAGTACCCCGGCCAGAACATCAATATTCTCCGGCACATCATCAACAACCAGGATCGTCTGTTGGGCTGCCATGCCTCACTGCTCCTTGCCTTGTCTCAAGAGGGGTCTTTACTCTGCTCCTGGCAGAGGTGAAAAGAGGGGATTGCTACTGATACAGCCAGTCTTTTCAGTATGCCCAAAAGGGTCGGCGAATGTCAAGAATCCTCAGGCCCTGGCCTGTACCACATCCTGGCCGCGAAGGCTGGAGGTAAGGAACCGGTGGGAGACTCCGCCCCAGAGGCTTTGATTAGATTGCCTGGATCGAAGTCTTCGCCTATCTCCCGCCTCGGCGGCAATGACTCGCTAGCCAAGAAATATCATGCCGATATCAATAATATGAGCGGGATGACTTCTCGTCCGGCTGAGTTTCAGTGGTAATCGGATAAAATAATGCTATACTGTTTAATGTTTACCTTAAGTATCTGGTGGTGGCCGGCCATGGTGGTTGCCAGGCGCCAGCATATGCCCCACTTGCAGACAAGGAGAAGAGATGTCCGTTGTTGTAGCCAAAGCATTGAAAAAAACCTATGTGGCCGGAGACATTAAGGTGGAGGCGATCAGGGGGGTTGATTTCGCCATTGAGCCCGCCTCCTTTGTCGCCTTTATTGGTCCTTCGGGCAGCGGCAAGTCCACCCTGCTCAATATGATCGGCTGCCTTGATCCGCCGAGCCGGGGAAGCCTGGAGGTGGCGGGTCAAGATATCAGCGGTCTCAGCCGCCAGGAGGCGGCCCGCTTCCGCGGCGAGCATATCGGTTTTGTCTTCCAGGACTTTAACCTGATCCCGGTGCTCACCGTCTTTGAAAACGTCGAGTATCCCCTACAGATGGTCCAGAACTGGCCCAAGGCCAAGCGCCAGTCCAGGGTTATGGAGATGCTTGAGGCCGTGGGCATGGCCGACCAGGCCCAGAAAAAACCCAGCCAGATCTCCGGCGGCCAGAAGCAGCGGGTGGCCGTGGCCCGGGCCCTGGTCACCAATGCCAAGCTGGTGCTGGCCGATGAACCCACCGCCAACCTGGACCGGCAGACAGCGAGCCGGATCATCAGCCTGATGAAACAGATGCGTGACGAGTTTTCCACCACCTTTGTCTTTTCCACCCATGACCCACGCATCGTTGATCATGTCGAGACTACCTTCACCCTGGAAGACGGCAGGTTGATCAGAAACGAGATAGGCACAGGAGGTGGTCATGCTTAATATATTCAAACTTGCCGCCCGTAATCTGCTGCGCTATAAGCGCCGCACCCTGCTGACCTCCATGCTCATCACCCTGGGGGTGGTGGCAGTGCTCCTCTTTATCTCGGTGTCCGGTTCCTTCAAGGCCATGATGGTGGGCCAGATCACCGACTCCATGCTCGGCCATATCCAGGTCCATAAAAAGGGCTATCTGGCCTCCATGGACAGCCTGCCCCTTAACCGCAACCTCACCGAAAAACAGATCAACAAGGTCAGGCAGCTCCTGGAGAGCAACGAGGCGGTGGAGTCCTATTCCCTGCGCATCAAGCTCGGCGCCATGTTCAGCAACTTCACCGAGACCACCAATATCCGCCTGAACGCCGTCACCCCGGCCGCTGAAATGGCCACGGCGCCGTTGCTCACCGGCCGCATCCTGAAGGGGGAGAAGGACGGCCTGATCAAGCCCGGAGAGATCCTCATTCCGGAGCTCATTGCCAAGGGCATGAAGGTCAAGGTGGGTGATGCCATCGTGCTGGTGGCCAATAACAAGGACGGCTCGGTAAATGGCCAGACCTTTGTGGTGCGCGGCATTCTCGAAGGTATTTCCGGGCCCGGCGGCCGGGACGGCATGATCCATATTGATGATGCCAGGTCCCTGCTCCGCATCCAGGGGGCTGAAATCAGCGAGATCGCCATCCGTCTCAAGGATATCGATGATCTGTCCGGGGTCTTTGCCAGCCTCAAGCAGGAGCTGGGATCAATCAGAAACAAGATGGATAGGCCGGTCTTTGAGGTCCATACCTGGGAGAAGATCTCCCCCTTCTTCAATATCGCCAAGATGATCGACCTGATGACCCTCTTTATCAAGGTCATGCTGGTGGCCATTGTCCTGGTCAGCATCATGAACGTCATGATCATGGCGGTGTTTGAGCGGATTAATGAGATCGGCACCATGGCCGCCATCGGCACCTCGCCGGCTAAGATTATGGGCCTCTTTGTGATGGAGGGCTTCCTGATGGGTATCCTGGGCACGGCCCTGGGCACGGTGATCAGTCTGGTCAGCATCTATGCCATGAATGTCTCCCAGATCAGCTTTGATTTCGGGCGCCAGACCGGCCTGCTCCTCGCCCCCACCATTGGCAGCAAGGACGTTATCAGTATTGTTTGTATTGTCATCGCCATAGCCGTTCTT
The DNA here is from genome assembly GCA_030597865.1 of Pseudomonadota bacterium. Classification (GTDB taxonomy): domain Bacteria; phylum Desulfobacterota; class Desulfobulbia; order Desulfobulbales; family SURF-16; genus BM506. The sequence goes on from JAUVQZ010000018.1 coordinate 8,460, forward strand.
GCCAGTCTGCAACCGGCCTGGAAGGCCGCCAGGATGGATCCCATTACCGCCCTCAGGCATGTTTAGACCCTTTGCACCCCCATCTCCCGATAAATCTCGATGGGGTTACGTAGCCTCGATGATCTCTGGAATGAGTTGGAACCGTAAAGGGTCTTATACCCGAAGGGTATGGCAATACGTTCCAGCCATGCTGGAAGATGAACAAAATGAAAACCTGAGCGTGAGACACCCAGCCTCAATGGCTCCGGCAAACCCTACAGAGTCTAAATACACTTCCAGCCTTGCTGGATATTTACATCAGCGAACAGACAGGAGCTGCCCATGACGTGGTTAAATCTCTTATCAAAGAGTAGTAAAATAGGCCTTTTGGGCTTTTTCTTCCTTACCCTGGCCCTGGGAGTTGCCCAGGCCGCTGAACTGGACGGTACGGCAATTCTCCGCCAGGTGGATGACAACCTGCAGCCCGACTCCTATGAGATGTACCGCAAGCTCATCAATGTCGAGCCGGACGGCAGCAAGAAGGAATTTGTCCTCTACTCGGTGAAAAAGGGCGATGACAAGATGGTGGCCCTCTTCCTGTCGCCGGCCAGTGAAAAGGGACGCTCCACCCTGCGCCTGGGGGATAATATGTGGCTCTACATCCCCAATGTGGGCAGGCCCATCCGCATCACCAGCCTGCAGTCGGTGGTGGGCGGCGTCTTTAACAACTCCGATATCCTGCGCCTGGACTACAGCGCCGAGTATGATGCAATGAGCGTGGTTCAGGAGGGCGACTTCTATCTCCTGGAGCTCAAGGCCAAGACCAACGCCATTGCCTATGACCGCCTGAAGATGTGGGTGGATGCCAAGTCCGTGGTGCCCACCACCATCGAGTGCTATGCGGCAAGCGGCATGCTGATCAAGACCTTGTACTATAAGAAGAGCAAGGATTTTGGCGACGGCCTGATCCGTCCCTCGGTGCTGGAGACCGATAGTCCGCTCTACAAGGGCTATAAGTCGGTGATGATCTATGCCAAGATCGAGAAAAAGGAGCTGGCTGACGAGGTGTTTTCGTTGAACTATCTATCTCGAGTCGAGGAGCTCCGTTAAAAAAACTACAGCGCTCGCAACGTTGTGTGGGGTTCATCGCGGAATATCGTCGAAGGATGTTGCCTCTATTGTCTTTCTTCTCGTTATGCTCTTTGTTCCTTTTCGCCGCTTCGCTGCTGCTTGTCCAGCCTGTCGAAGGGTGCCCGTTCAGGGCTGGATGGGGGAAAGTTTGATCGCCAATAGGTCTCATGGTATTCCGTGAGGAATCTTATAAAAGAAAAGCGTGGGCTCCTACCTTAAAGAAGAGAATTGAGAAGGAATAAGATTATGACAGATGTAAAGAGAGAATCTTTTTTCGAGAGGCTGATCGATCAGTTCAACATGCTCTGGTTCATCATGGCCCTGGGTTTTGGCGGCACCTCGGTGGCCGGCTTCGCCTTTGTCAACAACACCCTGCCCCGCAACCCGCCCATGAAGGGCATGCTCTATTTTGATAAAATTAATGAGTATGCCGGCAATGCCGGGGGCATCTATACCGCCCTGGCCGGCTATATGAAGATCCACATGGTGCTCTTCGGTCTCATGCATCTGGTCGCCCTCTTTGGGGTTACCGTCCTCTACATCACCTGGCGCCGTCGCCATCCCGAGAAGTTTCAGGAACTGCTGGCCGACACCCATCGTAATTCGGTGCTCATTGCGCCGATTTTGGCCTATGGCATGGCCTTTAACGTCTTTCTGGTCCTGGGCTATGTCTTTATCGACTGGATGCGGATCAATGTTCAGCTCCTGCTGCCCTATGCGGCGGCGGTCTATGGCCTTCTCTGGCTGTGGACCATGGCCACGGCCATCCGCCTCCAGGCCATTGCCCTGGAAAAGGGCTTTGATGTGGATAAGATGCATTTTGGCTGGCTCCTCATCCCCTTTGCCCTGGCCATGACCACGGTGACCGGCACCGGGATCTCCTACCTGGCCCACGGCGGTCTGGCCGATGTCGTCTTTTTCCTCTCCATCACCTCCTTTACCATGGCCCTCTTTCTGCTGATGGTGAAGCTCTTCAGCCTCTTTAAGTCCCATTACGCCAAGGGTATGCCGGAGAGGATCGAGTTTCTGCCCTCCTTTTTCATTGTGGTGCCCATTATCACCCTGCTCACCATCTCCATGCTGCGCTACGGCTATTATTTCCAGCATAAATTCCACGTCCAGCTACCCGCCGCCTCCTTTGCCCTGCTGGTGACCGCGGGTTTTGGCTTGATGACCTGGTATATGGCCCTGGGCCTGTTCATGCTCCGTGATTATTTTAGGAAATACCTCTTCAGCGTCCGCTATTTTGACGAGTCGCAATGGGGGCTGATCTGTCCCATGGTGGCCTACGCCGTGCTCTCCACCTTTGTCTACAAGCATGGCCTCTCCTATCCCCTCACCCAGGTTGTCACCCTGCTCTTCATGATCCTTGATGTGGTGATTCTCCTCTCCATGCTGACCAGGCAATTTCTCAAGGTAAAGGGCACATGCTGTACCGACGCCTAGTCTTCAGCCTCTTGCTCGCCGCTGCTGTGGGCCCAAGCTCCCCAGCTGCGGCCGAGGAGTTCACCTTTGATCTTGAAGAGTTTGACAAGAAGAGCCTGGAGTGGGGGGGCTACGCAGAGCTCAGATGGGATCACACCGAGATCAACCAAAACAGCGCCTTTGCCCTTCTTGACTCCCACCGCGATCCCCGTTCCTGCCTGGACCGCTTCACTGCCACCCTGCAGCTTGACGGCAATTTTAATAAGGGGGCGGTCTCCTTTAACTGGAAGGCCCAGGCCTACGCGCGGCAGGACCAGGAGCAATGGGCCGATAACGCCGATATCTTTGCGGCCTATGCCAGCATCAAACCCACCCCGCTGGCCACCCTTGACCTGGGTAAGAAGGTCTTTAAGTGGGGCAAGGGTTATGCCTGGAATCCGGTGGGCTTTATTGACCGGCCCAAGGACCCCAATAACCCTGAGGAGGGCCTGGAGGGCTATATCGGCGCTGGACTGGATCTAATCAAGAGCCTTTCCGGTCCTTTGCAGACCGTGGCCCTGACCACGGTGGCCCTGCCGGTCTGGCGCGACGTTAACGGGGATTTTGGAGAGGGGGATAATGTCAACCTGGCTGCCAAGCTCTATCTGCTCTACCGTGATGTGGATATTGATCTTCTCTGCTTCACCGGCAATAGCCGTTCCACTCGCTATGGCCTTGATTTCTCCACCAACCTGGCCACCAATTTTGAGATCCACGCTGAGCTGGCCCATATCCCCAACCAGTCCCAGAGGTTTTTGACTGCGGACGGCAGCATTGAGACCCGCACGCTTAGCGATACCAGCTATCTTCTGGGTCTGCGCTATCTCACTGAAAGCGATATCACCACCATCATCGAGTATTACCACAACGATGACGGCTATACGGAGGACGAGCAGGACCGTTTTTTCCGGTTGGTGGCGGATGCTGACAGCCTTTACACGGCCACAGGCGATGACTCCCTCTATACAAAGGCGGCCTCAATGAGTCAGGGCGCCTACGGCCAGTCCCAGTCCGGCCGCAACTATCTCTATACCCGACTGACCAAGAAGGAGCCCTTTGACCTGCTCTACTTCACCCCCGGCCTCACCGCCATTGTCAATCTTGATGATGGGAGCTATTCCCTGAGCCCGGAAGCGGTCTACACCGGCTTTACCAACTGGGAGATGCGCCTCCGTTTCTCGCTCCTTGGGGGATCCAGCTTCACCGAGTACGGTGAAAAGCAGAATGAAAATAAGCTTGAGCTGCGCTGCCGTTATTTCTTTTAGGTGTATCTTGAATAATTAGATTTTTTGTTCAAGATCAGATAAGCGCAAACTCCGAGCCGTCCCACTGGACGAGGTAAGCGAGTTTACGAGACTCCGAAAAGCACGTCAAGGTGGCCTTAGGGTAATGTGAACGCCCCTCAGACTTTTATCTGGATAAACTTGACATGGCCGAGGCTCCTGTGTGACTATCAATACTTAGGTCACCCTCGAAAAATAAGGAGCGCCTGCAAGTCATAGCCCATATGAGTTCACAAAATCCCCCCCTCAAAATAACGCCTTATCTGGCCATCATTTACCAAAAACTGCGGAGCGCCTTTACCGACCTGCTGCCCATCATTGTTGTTATTGCCTTTTTCCAGCTTATTGTCCTCCGCCAACCCATGCCGGAGCTGGGACAGGTCCTGTTCGGCGGCCTGCTGGTCGTCATGGGGCTCAGCCTTTTTATTCAGGGGCTTGAGATGGGACTTTTCCCCATTGGCGAGGCCATGGCCCAGGCCCTGGCCCGCAAGGGCAGCCTTTTCTGGCTGCTGACCTTTGCCTTTTCCCTGGGGTTTGCCACCACCGTGGCAGAACCTGCCCTCATTGCCGTGGCCAGGGAGGCCGCCGAGATCGCCAGCCAGGGCAACCTCATTGGCCCAGGGGAGGACGCCATCAGCTCCTATGCCCTGGGCCTGAGAATGTCTGTCGCCGTTTCAGTGGGGCTGGCCATCCTCATCGGTGTTTTGCGTATTATCAAGGGCTGGCCCATCCACTATCTGATCATCAGTGGTTATGTGATGGTGATGTTGATGACCATTATTGCCCCGGAGGAGATAGTCGGCATCGCCTATGACGCCGGCGGTGTTACCACCTCAACAGTAACTGTACCCCTGGTGGCGGCCCTGGGGGTTGGCCTGGCCTCCATAATCAAAGGACGTAATCCCCTGGTGGACGGTTTTGGCCTGATTGCCTTTGCCTCGTTGCTTCCCATGATTTTTGTCATGGGCTATGGCCTGCTCATTTTTTCCTAGAAAGGTTAAGCAGATACGACATGGAATTTCTATTAGAATTTGGCCAGATACTGCTGGCAACCTTCAGGGATGTGCTGCCGATCATTATTCTCATCGCCAGCTTTCAGATTCTTGTCCTGCGTCAGTCAATTCCGCACCTAAAGCGCGTCTTGGTGGGGGTGGTCTATGTGATCTTGGGTCTGGCCCTTTTTCTGGCCGGTCTTGATAAGGCCCTGTTCCCCTTGGGCAAGATCATGGCCCAGCAACTCTCTAATCCCCTTTTTATCTACGGACATGAGATAACGGCAGACCAGGTGCAATGGTCGGCCTATGGCTGGACCTATCTCTTTGCCGCCCTCATCGGCTTTGCCACCACCATTGCCGAACCTTCCCTCATTGCCGTGGCATTTAAGGCCAGTGAGGTTTCCGCCGGCACCATCAGCCAGTGGGGCCTGAGGATCACCGTGGCCGTGGGGGTTTCCGTTGGCATCAGTCTCGGGGCCTTCCGTATTGTCTCTGGTACGCCACTCTATCTTTTTATTCTCGTGGGTTATCTGGTGGTGATTGTTCAGACTATCTTTGCCCCGAAAAACATTATTGCCCTGGCCTATGATTCCGGCGGGGTCACGACATCAACGGTAACAGTGCCCCTGGTGGCAGCTTTGGGGTTGGGGTTGTCCGAGGCCGTACCAGGCCGCAACCCTGCGTTGGACGGTTTTGGCCTCATCGCCTTTGCCAGTTTATTTCCGATTATCACGGTTATGGGCTATGCCCAGTATAGCCACTGGCTTGCCAATCGCGGCAAAATTTCGCCAGCCAAGGAGGATTCCTAATGCGGTTTAAGGTTATTTTAGCAAGCGTCAAAAATGATATTTCCGACAAGGTCGTCGATGCCGGAAAAAAGGCCGGGGCCACAGGCGCCACCATTATTCCGGCCCGGGGTACGGGTATCCATGAGGCCAAGACTTTTTTCGGCCTCACCCTGGAGGCCCAGACCGATATCATCATGTTTCTCGTTGAGGAGCACATAACCCAAGCGATCCTCGAGGCCATAGGTGAGGCCGGAGAGTTTCATAAGCCTGGTACGGGCATCGCCTTTGTAATACCGGTGGAGCAGGTCATCGGCCTTGAGAGCCAGATTGAGCGTTTCAAGGAAGAGGTTCGGGAGCAATATTTTTAAACGGGGTTTGGCACGGCCTTCATCCCTCCTCCCGTTTGCCTCCAGGGAGAGTCAGTGGCAGAGCTGGAGCAGTTAACAGGAGCATATACCTAAGAGGAGTACTAATGAGTTCAGAAAAGATGGCCATTATTCGGGCCCGTGATGTGATGCGAAAAGGGGTGGTCAAGATTGACGGCATGGCAACCGCCAAAGAGGCTGGGGCCATGATGCGTCAGGAAAAGATGCCAGATCTCCTCGTTGAAAAACGGCATGCCGATGATGCCTGGGGCCTTGTGGCGGTCCAGGATCTGATCCGCGGTGTGATTCTCACCGGCCGCTCATCAGACGATGTCAATGTCTATGAGATCATGACCAAACCGGTTATCACCGTGCCCGCTGATATGGACATCCGCTATGTGGCGCGTCTACTGCACCGGGCCGGTATCCGCCGGGCACCTGTGGAGGAGCAGGGCGAGCTTATCGGCATGGTGTCCCTCACCTCCCTTATCCTGGACAACGAGTTGTTTTAAGGCTGCCTTGAGTACGTAGATTTTTCGTTCATCAAGATCAGGTACGCGCAGGGTCCGAGCCGGCCCACTGGACGGAAAAGCCATTATTCAATGGTAGCCTATGGTTTTGCGGGGAGAGATTTGTGCCTAGACTTCCTGGTCAAAACCGTAATTTTTTTCTGGAATCTCCCCAGTAGACGAATACCAAAATGCCGTTTTATCATTCCCCCTGGACATCATTTCATCCAGGTCAAGGCCGGTCACCCCGTTGGCCACCTCATTCCGCCCCCATCCTTACTTTCCAGGTTGCCAATTCTGCCATGGCCAATCACCCATCTTGCCAGGTGGGATAAAGTTGCCGTGACCGCACCGGTTTCCTGATGAAACCGTCCGTCCATGCCTGCCTTGGGCCACTGGATGGGGAAGGGTTATCCCTCCTCCTTCTCGCAGGTGATGTAGCGCTCGTAATTGTCGATATAGATATCTGACAGGGTGAGAAAGGCGGTGATAATCAGGGGGCCGTAGATGATGCCCAGGATACCGAAAACAGCAAGGCCACCGATGATGGAGAGAAAAACCAGGATGGTGTTCATCTGCACCTGATTGCCCACCAGTTTTGGCTTGAGGAGATACTCAACGCCCATGGAGAGAAAGATGTAAAAAATGGCCAGGCCAATACCTTGGACAAGGTCGCCCTGGATGATGAGATAGAGGGCGGCCGGCCCCAGCACAGCGCCGATGCCGACAATAGGCAGAAAGGCCATGACCCCCATGATACAGCCCCAGAGAATGGGGGAGGAAAAGCCGAGAAAGGCAAAGACTATCCCCCCCAAAACCCCTTGAATCATTCCGCAGATACCGTTGCCCACCAGAATGGCCCCGGCAATCCGCTCAAACTTATCCATCAGGAGCTGGTCATGGTTGTCGGGCAGGGGCGAAAGGTGGAGGAGAAAGTTCACCAGCTTGTCCCGTTCAATGAGGAGAAAGAAGATGATGAGGATCATCATCATGAAGTTGAGGATGAAGTTGAGGATATTGCCGGCCCAGATGGAGGCTTGGGTGTAAATGAATTTGGCGGCCGTGGTGCCGAACTCTGACAGGGCGCTGGTTATCTGGGCCATCTCCACCTCAAAACCGTAGCCTATCAGCAGATTATCAATACGGGTGTAGATGGGGTTATTTTGGACGTAGGCGGTCAGGGTCTCGGCGATATTGGTGCCTTTGGTGACCTGGAGCAGATAATAGGCCTCGGAAGAGAGGGCAACCACAAAAAAGATGAGGGGCACGAAGACAAGGAGGACGATGAGCGAACAGGTGATCAGCGAGGCCAGGGATGAGGGCATCTTCCGGTCCAAGAAGTCATAGACCGGCTTGGAGATAGAGGACAGGAAATAGGAGAGAATCAGCATGGAGGCAAAGGGCCACAACAACCTCAGCATCAGGAGCATGGAGAGGATAAAAAGCAGAATAAAATAGGTGAGCACCAGGGTGCTCGGTCTGCGTTGGGTCATTGCCAAAAATGTCCGAAATAAGAGCGTGAATAGCAGGGGCTAACTTCTAAAAAAATAACTATACCTTGAAAAGAGCAAGGTGCGGAGAAATAAGTTGTTTCAAAGGTGAAAAGAATCAGCTATATTTTTGGCCTTGATAGCCAACCTGACGAATTTTACATCGCACAAATAATGAAAATCACCATCGAAAAAGCAGACCGCTCTGAGTTAAAGGCAAAACCGGACGAAAACAATCTGGGGTTCGGGAGTTATTTCAGCGACCACATGTTTGTCATGGACTATGCGGATGGCGTCTGGCAGAACGGTGTGATTAAGAAATATGGTGATTTTTCCATTGATCCTGCGGCCATGGCCCTCCATTACGGTCAGGCCATTTTTGAAGGGTTAAAGGCGTATCGGGGCAAGGATAACCAGATTCACCTCTTTCGCCCCAAGGATAATCTGGCCCGTTTCAACCGCTCGGCCCGCCGCATGTGCATGCCGGAGGTGGATATTGACCTGGTCTACGGGGGCATCAAGAAACTCCTGGAGATTGATCAGGAGTGGGTGCCCTCGGCCCTGGGCGCCACCCTCTATATCCGGCCCACCATGATTGCCACGGAGGCGGCCCTGGGGGTACGCCCCTCTAAACGCTATATTTTCTTTACCATTTTAAGCCCGGTGGGGGCCTATTACCCGGAGGGCTTTAATCCGGTGAAAATTTTTGTCACCGATAAATACGTGCGCGCCGTGCGCGGCGGCGTGGGCGAGGCCAAGACCGCCGGCAATTACGCCGCCTCAATCATGGCAGCCATTGAGGCCCAGGAGCAGGGTTTTACCCAGGTGCTCTGGCTCGATGCCTGTGACCGCCAATCCATCGAAGAGGTGGGCACCATGAATATCTTCTTTGTCATTGGTGACGAGCTTATCACCCCGCCCCTGCAGGGCTCCATTCTCCCCGGTATCACCAGGGAGTCTGTCCTGACCCTCACCAGGGACTGGGGTCTTAAGGTTGTGGAGCGCCCCATCACCATTGATGAGGTATTTGCCGCCAACGAGCAGGGCCAGCTCAAAGAGGTCTTTGGCAGCGGCACGGCTGCCATTATCTCGCCGGTTGGCTCCCTCTACTATAAGGGCCAGGAATGCCGGATCAACGGCAGCAAGACCGGTGAGCTCTCCCAGCGTCTCTTTGATGACCTGCAGGCCATCCAGTATGGCTACAAGGAAGATCACCATGGCTGGGTGGAAACCATCTGAGACAAGGTTCATCATCGACGAAGTCCTGGCAGGCTATTTGGAGAGATGGTTAGCTGCGAGTTTGCAGGCTCACATCCTCCCCTCCCCGGGGCATTTCTTCCGTGGATTCCGTGGCAAAAATAAAGTCATTCCCGCACATTGACGAAGAACTTTTTTAGCCCTGCTTTATAACCCTGGTTCGGCCTTGCCGTGCCAGGGTTTTTTTTATTGTCTCCATAGGGCGGCAAGAGATGTTTTCCTGCATTACTCCGAGTAGTTATACCCAGACAATCAACAGTAAAAAAATTGTTTTCCTTCCGTTTTACTCCAGCCTTTTGATACAATACATTCCCATAGCGTAAATTTTGAGGCAAGGGCCCCCCCTTGCCTCCATCCATGGGATGTGAAATGAAAAAAGGATTGTATCTCCAGCTTTTTAGTATCCATGGTCTTATTCGCGGTAGCGGGCCGGAGTTGGGCCGCGATGCCGATACCGGTGGTCAGGTCAAATATGTCCTGGAGCTTGCCAGGGCCCTGGCCGAGAGGGAGGATGTGGCCCAGGTTGACCTGGTCACCCGCCTGATTGACGACAGGGCGGTATCCAAGGACTACAGCCAGGCCATCGAACCCCTCTCCGACAAGGCCCGCCTGGTGCGTATCGCCTGCGGCGGCCGCCACTATATCCGCAAGGAGCTGCTCTGGCCCCACCTCCAGGAGTTTGTCGATAACACCATCCGCTTTATGAGGAGTGAGAACAGGGTTGCAGATCTCTTTCACGGCCATTATGCCGATGGCGGCCTGGTGGCCATGGAGCTTGCCGACGCCTTTGACGCCCCCTTTATCTTCACCGGTCACTCCATGGGCCGTAATAAGATGGCGAAACTGCTGGCCGACAACATGGCCGAGGCTGAGATCATCAAGCAGTACCATATGGACACCCGGATCCAGGTGGAGGAGGAGATCATCAGGCGCTCCGACCAGATCATCACCTCCACCCAGCAGGAAATTGATAAACAGTACGGTCTCTACGACAATTTTAAGGAGGGACGGTATGAGGTGGTCCCGCCCGGGATCGATATGACCACCTTCTATCCCTACTACGATTCCCAGCTCGATTCCGAGCTGATGAGCGAGGAGGTCAAGCAGACCAGGGTGACCCTGCTGGCCGAGCTCCATAAGTTCTGGCCCCAGCCGGAAAAGCCCTTTATCCTGGTGCTGTGCAGGCCGGACCACCGTAAGAACATCACCGGCCTTATTGAGGCCTACGGCCGCAATAAAGAGCTGCAGGCCCTGGCCAACCTCGCCGTTTTTGCCGGTATCCGCCAGAATATCACCACCATGGAGGAAAACGAGCAGGCCGTACTCACCGATATGCTGTTGCAGATGGACCGTTTTGATCTCTACGGCAAAATGGCCATCCCCAAAAAGCATGATTTTGCCACTGAGGTCCCGGAGCTTTACCGCCTCTGCGCCGAGGCCCGGGGTGTCTTTGTCAACCCGGCCCTGGTGGAACCCTTTGGCCTCACCCTGATCGAGGCCTCTGCCACTGGTCTGCCCATTGTTGCCACCGATGACGGTGGCCCGGTGGACATTATCAAGAACTGTGAAAACGGCATTCTGGTCAATGCCCAAGATCCAGAGGAGATCGGCAGGGCCATCCAGACCATCCTGATTGATTCCCAGATCTGGGACACCTACTCAAACAACGGCATTAACGGGGTGCTCAGCCATTACTCCTGGCAGGCCCATTGCCAAAAGAGCATTGATCAGTACCGGAAGATCTTTCCTGATCTTGTCCACCCGGAAAGCCCGGAGGGGGCTGCCCTGCCAACAACGACCCGCAAGCGTCCCTCCTTTGGCAAGCGCCTGACCAGCCTGGACCATCTCTTTATCACTGATATTGACAATACCCTGATCGGCGATGATGGCGCCCTGCAAAATCTCCTGGACATCCTGGATGAGAACCGTGACAAGATCGCCTGGGGGGTGGCCACCGGCCGCAGCCTCGGCCTGACCCTGGACGCCATGACCGAGCATAATATCCCCATCCCGGATATCCTCATCTGTTCGGTGGGTACGGAGATGTATTACGGCCCGGACCTGCGCATGGACAAGGGCTGGCAGCAGCATATCTCCTACCGCTGGCAGCCGGAAAAGATCAGAGAGGTCCTGGATGGGGTGGAGTTTCTCAGCTTTCAGGAGGCTGAGGGCCAGCGCAGCCATAAGATCAGCTATTATATGGCCGATGATTATGACTACCTGGCCTGGATCTATAATGTCCTGGCCAAGGCCAAGATCCACTGCGAGGTGATCTACTCCCACGGCCAGTTTCTCGACATCCTGCCCTTGCGGGCCTCCAAGGGCAAGGCCATTGACTATGTGATCAGCAAGTATGTTTTTCCGCCCCGCAATGTCATGGTGTCTGGTGATTCGGGCAATGACGAGGACATGCTGCGGGGCCAGACCCGGGGCCTGGTGGTGGGCAATTATGCCGAAGAGCTTGAGAAACTCAGAGGCAAACCCCGTATCTACTTCAGCAAGGATTGCTATGCCGCCGGTATCATGGACGGCCTCCACCACTTCGGCCTTGTTTAAAAAGCAGAGGCGGCTTCCCCATAAGTGGTGGCAACGGATTACCGAGGGACCCTGGAAATCAACGCCATGGATAAAAATGCTGGCCAGAAGATAGTCATGACCGGTGCCACAGGGTTTGTCGGCTCCCACCTCCGGGTGGCGCTGGTCGAGGCGGGTTGGCAGGTGGTGGCCCTTGGCCGGGCAGATTTCACCATGGATTCCACCAGCCTGGCCGCAAAGATGGCAGGCGCCGCCGCAATTATCAATCTGGCCGGCGCCCCGGTCATTGGCCGCTGGTCAAGGGCCCACAAGGTGAGGATGCGGGAGAGCCGCATTACCCTGACCAGAAACCTGGTGACGGCCATGGCCCAGATGGCCAAGCCTCCCCAGGTCTTTATCTCCACCTCAGCCCTCGGTTATTACGCCTCAACAGGGGTACACAGCGAAGACCAGGGCGTTAAGGGTGAGGGGTTTCTCGCTGACCTGGCCCAGGGCTGGGAGAATGAGGCCCTGAAGGCAGAGGAGCTAAACATCCGCACCGTCATTTTCCGCTTTGCCGTTGTTCTCGGCAAAGACGGCGGGGCGCTCAAAAAAATGGTGCTGCCCTTTAGATTAGGCTTAGGCGGCATTATCGGTAACGGCAGACAGGCCTTCTCCTGGATTCATATC
>JAUVQZ010000220.1 GCA_030597865.1 Pseudomonadota bacterium
CAGTAACCGGCCCCTTTTTAACATTCTCTGGACCAGGGATGATGCCGAAAAGCCGGATCTGGTCTTGAAAAAAATGGCCGCCATCCTCAAAGAGGACATTTCAGACATCCTCACCAGAATCAGGGAGGAGGGCAGCCACTCAAACTTTATGCCCATCCACCTTAAGGAAGATGTTGACTGGGAGACCGTGGCCTTTGTCGAGAACCATCGCCTCGAGCTTCCGGGTATCCGCATCGAGGCGGTGCCGTCACGCAAGTACAACTACGGCAACCTGGCCTCCCACCTCATTGGCTACCTGGGCCAGATCAGCAAGAAGGAACTGGCCAAAAAAAATCGTAATGATTACACGGGCGGCGATCTCATCGGCAAGATGGGCCTGGAAAAGATCTTTGAAGAGCAGCTACGGGGCGAAAAGGGCCAGCGCTACTTTGAAGTTGACGTCCATGGCCTTGAGCAACAACAGCTCAAACTCACGGAGCCGCTCCCAGGCAACGACCTGCAACTCACCATTGACCTGGACCTTCAGCAGGTGGCGGAAAAAGAAATGACCGGCCACGCCGGCGCAGTCATCGTCATGGAGGTCAAAACCGGACGCCTCCTCGTCCTGTCCAGCGCACCGGCTCTGCACCTTGAGGAATTTATCGGGGGCATCTCCCAGAAGTCGTGGGACAAAATGGTCAACGACCCCCTCAACCCCCTGCTCGACAAGACCATTCAGGGCCAATATCCACCAGGGTCAACCTATAAAATAGTCACGGCCCTGGCCGGGCTCATGGAAGGAGTCATCACCCCGGAGACAAGCTATCCCTGTTTCGGCTCATTCACCCTCCATGGCCACCGCTATGGCTGCTGGAAGAAATGGGGCCATGGCCGGGATGTCAATCTTGAAAAGGCCATGGCAGAATCATGCGATGTCTATTTTTACCATATTGGCCAGGAAGTAGGCGTGGACAAATTGGCTATCTATGCCAAGAGCCTGGGGTTGGGGGAAAAGACCGGTCTTATCCTTGAACATGAAAAAAAAGGCCTGGTTCCAACCAAGGAGTGGAAAAAAAGAAAGAAAAATGAGCACTGGCAACAGGGTGAAACCGTTTCCGTTTCCATTGGCCAGGGCTTCAACCTGACCACCCCGCTGCAGGTTACCCTGATGACCGCCGCCATAGCCAATGGCGGCACCCTCCACAAACCTCAGATTCTCCTTGCCATCAAGGATCAGGATGGCGTCACCCTGCAGGAGTACCCTCCTGAAGAAATAGGTCAGGCCTTTGCCACCCAGAAAGAAATAGACCTCATCCACCAAGGACTGGTGGCTGCCGTCAACAACGAGCATGGCACAGGCATCAAGTCCAAGCTGGATTACATCACCGTGGCCGGAAAGACCGGCACAGCCCAGGTGGTGCGCCTGGACCAGTTCAGCGACCGAGATGAAGCAGATATCCCCTATATGTACAGGGATCATGCCTGGTTTACCTGCTATGCACCAGCTGAAAACCCAGAGATTGTCGTGACTATCCTCAACGAACATGGAGGCCATGGCGGTTCTGCCGCCGCCCCCATTGCCAAGGCCATCCTGGAGGAATATTTTAAAAACAGGAATAAATTAAAGGTAGGGGAGGTAAAGAATGGGGAGACCTCTCGGCATTCTCTCACCCCTTCAACTTCTTTGCCCCCTTTAACCCCTCTACACCCTTTACCTTTATAAAAAAATGTCTCTATTCGACCGCAGGCTTATACAAAACTTCGACTGGGTGCTCCTCGGCCTGGTGGCCCTCATTGCCGTCATGTGCCTTGCCAACCTCTACAGTGCCATGCCGGACAACTTCCGCGGCACCCCGGTTTATATTAAGCAGCTCTACTACTTCATCATGGGCTTTGCCCTGATCTTCATCATCATAAGTTTTGACTATCGCGTCCTGGTTGAGCTCAACTACACCCTGTACGTGGCCATTATCTGCCTACTCCTCTTCTCCCTCATCTTTGGCAAGGATCTGGCCGGAACCCGGCGCTGGATCGATCTTGGTTTCTTCCGGCTCCAACCCTCGGAACCAGCCAAACTCATGCTGGTCATCACCCTGGCCAGTTATTATTTCCGCAAGGATACCGGCGGTAAGGGCTTTACCCTCCTGGAACTTATCATTCCCATGATGCTGGCCGGCCTGCCCTTCATGCTTATCGTCATGCAGCCTGACCTGGGTACCGCCCTGATGCTTGGCTTTATCTTCATCTCCATGACCCTTTTTGTAAAGTTACGCTGGTCCACCCTTGCCACCCTGATCGGTTCAGCCGTGCTGTTCGCCGGCATTGGCTGGCAGTATCTGCTTAAACCTTATCAACGTCAGCGCATTGAAACATTTCTCAACCCAGGGTCTGACAGCCTCAACACCGGCTACCACATCACCCAGTCCAAAATTGCCGTGGGCAGTGGCCTGACCTTTGGCAAAGGCTACCTGAAAGGAACCCAGGGTCATCTTGACTTCCTACCTGAACGGCATACGGATTTCGCCTTTTCCATCTGGGCCGAGGAGTGGGGTTTTATGGGCTCACTCTTCTTTTTCGGCGTCTATTTTTCCCTGATCTTCTGGGGACTCAATATCGCGGTTTCATCACGGGACAAGTTCGGCACCCTGCTCTGCGTAGGGGTCGTATCCCTCATCTTCTGGCAGGCCTTTATTAATCTGGCCATGGTTATGGGGTTGTTGCCGGTGGTGGGAATGCCCCTGCCGCTCTTTAGCTATGGCGGCTCGTCGCTCATAACCACCATGGCGGCCATTGGCATCCTGATGAGTGTACGCATGCGCCGTCACCAGGCACCGGTGTGAGGTCAGAGGTCAGAGGTCAGAAGTCAGAAGTCAGAAGTCAGAAGTCAGAAGTCAGAAGTCAGAAGTCAGAAAAAAGCTTACTGGCGGCAAAGCTCAACCACATCTTTTTTCTGTTTGGCGAGGCATTTGATTAAGGCCTTCTGGTCTTTTTTGGTGATGGCAGGGGCATAATCCGCCATATTTGTTATGGTTTGCCGCCAACTCTCCTGGTCAGCCCCCAGCTCCCCACAGGTCCGGGACAGGGAGTGACAGCCCTGGCACCTCTTCTGGACCAACTCAGCAGATTTTTGACCGGCGCTGGCCTGGGAGACCACGAGAAAGAAGGTGCTGACCAAAAAGAACAGGACCGCTGCACGCCCCGCTATTCCTGGCGGAATATCCATTGCCCCCCCCTCCTCCTAATTTTTCAAAGCCATTTCTTACCACGGCAGGCCGCAATAACCAGCTTGGCAAGACCTTTCACAAAAACAGGCTGGTCATTGAGGGATCTGGTGCGCACAAGACGCATGCCAAGCTCCTTGGCAAGTTCAGCATACTGAATATCTATCTCATAGAGTGTTTCCACATGATCAGAGATAAAGCTAATCGGCATCACCACCACCTCCTTGACACCCTTATCAGCCAACTCAACAAGGGTATCAGGGGTTGAGGGAGCCAGCCACTTCACCGGACCTGAGCGGCTCTGAAAGCAGAGTTTGCCGCGGATACCTGTCTGCTCCTCCACAGAGATAATGGTCCTGGCCAAATCATTGAGATAGGGATCACCCTCCTCAATGAACTTCATGGGCAGGCTATGGGCGGAATAGACCAGGGTTGGGGTGCCGGAACAGCGCCCGAACTCCCGATGGACACCGCGAACCAGGGAGGCAATATATTCGGGCTGATCCGGCCACGATTCAACTGCCGCAATCTCAAAGGGGTATGGCAGCTCAGCCGCCACCTCGGCAAGCTCAGTCATTGATGAGCCGGTGGTGGCCTTTGAGTAATGGGGATAGAGGGTAAGGGCAACAATCCGGGTGACACCTTGTTTCCCGAGATTTTCCAGGGTCTGCCGGGCGTTTGGACGCCAATAGCGCATGGCAAGATCAATCTTAAAGTTGCCCACCTGGGAGAGCAGACTCTCTAAAATTTTGCCCTGCTGTGTGGTAATTCTGCGCAGGGGTGAACCACCGCCGATGAGAGTATAGGCCTTACATGAGTTGGGGGCCCGGCGCTTGGCGATGAATCTGGCCAGGGGTTTCTGCAGAAAAGGAAAGGGGGAGAGATGGATAATCTGGCGATCTGAAAATAGATTAAACAAGAAAGGCTCTACGTCCTCCAGGCGTTCCGGGCCGCCTAAATTGAGAAGGACGACACCTATTTTGCCCTTAGCTGACTTCTGCATATTCATTTCCCACCCCACCTAACTCCTTAACCAGACCCGGGACTTGATTGGGACAAAAATCAAGAAAGCTGAAAATAAAATCTTCAACATGGCAGCATTTTTCAAAATTTTCATGGATCATACCCATGTGTTTGGCATCATCATTTCCGTAGCGTTCAAGTATATACTCCAGTCGCTCGGCCAGGGAGACA
>JAUVQZ010000280.1 GCA_030597865.1 Pseudomonadota bacterium
CGCCTCCCTCGATCGCCTCTACAGCGCTAATCTGGAGTACTTTCACCACCTGGAACGCTACATCGTGGCAGGGGAGGAAAAGCTGAGGCAGCTCGATGAGACGACCATCCCGGCCCTGGAACGTGAGGCCGGGGAGAGCGAGGCCTTGCTCGTGGCCCAGCAGTTGCGGGACCTGCGTACCAACCGTGATGCCCTGGAGCGGCGGGTGCATGACCTCAGGCTGACCCGCCAGGTGGCCATGCAGAGCCTGCCCAGCATCCGCCTGGTCCAGGAGAATGACAGGGGGCTGGTTAACAAGATCGTCTCCACCACCGCCAACACCCTGCCCCTGTGGCGCCAGCAACTGGCCCAGGCGGTGACCATCCACCGATCCCGTCAGGCCGCCAACACCATCCGCGCCGCCAGTGACCTCACCAATGATTTACTCAAGGCCAATGCCGAGAACCTCAAGCAGGGCAACGCCGAGGCCCGGCGCGAGATCGAACGTGGCGTGTTTGATATCGATGCGGTCAAGGAGGCCAATGCCTCCTTGATCGAAACCATTGAAGAGAGCCTGAGTATCGCCGATGAAGGACGCAGAAAACGCGCCGAGGCCGCGATCCAGCTTGAGGCCCTTGAGTCTGAACTGCGCAGAACCCTTGTCAGCGCCAGTGCGGGGGGCCAGGTGTTAGCGGATCAACGTGAATGAAACGTTGACCAAGAACGCCCTATTGGGCGAAATCTTTTTGCGCCTCCACCTGGCTCTCAAGCTCGGCGACCAGCGCAGAGGGCAGTCCCATACGGGCGGCCAGCATGGCGAGATAGGCTTTTTCTTCGGCGGTGTCAAAATCAACGGCGAGCAGCGATGCGATGTAGATTTCCGCGGCAATCTCAGGGCTGGTGGCGCTGTTGACGATGGCGTCCACATCAACGGGGTGCCCCATCTCCTCCACGAGCAGGGACTGACTTTCGCTGTCCAGCCCCAATGATTCGATCTTCTGGAAGATGGCCTGACTCTCCTGGGCATCAAGGCGTCCATCGGCCCGGGAAACAGCAATCATGGCCCGTACCAGGGTAAGGCCCAGTGCCTCATTGGCCGCATAATCGCTCCTCTCGGGCATGAACGCCGTGCCTGCTGGGGCCGGAGTGAGATGGGCAGCATTGGCGGGCATGGCCGCCGGGCTGCCCTGGCTGTTGTTATAGCGCTGGAATGCCGTGTAGGCCAGGGCGCCTATGGCGGCAACTCCGCCCATCTTGAGCGCCTTCACCCCCATCTTCCGGCCTTTCTTGCCGGTCAGCAGGCCACTGGCAAGTCCGCCGGCCAATCCCCCTGCTAGTCCACTCGCCGCGCCACTGCCAAGCACCTGGCCAAGAAGTTTATTCATATCAACCATCGTCGTCGGTTCCTTTTGGTTATGTTTATTTTTCAATGATAATCAATAGATCAGACTCCCAGAGATTAAAGCAGCAGCCTCTTAATTGCAATGGCCATTGCCTGCCACCTGCATTTACAATACCTCAGCCAGCAAGGGGAATCTGGCCCGAATCAGGCATGGATGAAATGGGGGTATATTGCGCCGCGATTTTTTATGCCTGATGGGCATGGTGGAGCTTCTAAGGGTCAAATCGTAAGGCCGCAGGCGGAAAAAAAAAGGCCGGCAAGATGCATCAGTTTGGTGTTGACGCGACACCAGTGGCTGGAGTGGTCCAGATTCATGCCTGGGAATGTGAAGATAGACAAGACGACCAGGTCGTGATTTGAGATACCTCATGGTCCCCCTTGAGATATGTGGGGAATGATTATCCAACACCATACGGATATCACGATTGTTTTCCAGCCAGCGCTGACAGTCTGGCTGCCAATGCCTTTTTAAAACGCTTGGTTTGGGCCACATTCCAGGGACATCTCATCCCTCCGCGAGTCTGGCGCCATGCAGGGCAGCGCCCAGGGCGCCGGTGATATCGGGAAGATCAGGCACCACCACCTGCACCCCAGGCAGTTTCTCCCTGAGCATATCCACCATGCAGGGATTGCGGGCCACGCCGCCGGAGAAGGCCACGGTCCCGCCATACCCCAGCCTGGCCAGCATAGCGGCCAGGCGATCCGCCACTGAGCTATGCACAGAGCGGGCGATATGCTGCCGGGGGATGCCGCGGTTCTTCATGGAGATCACCTCTGATTCAGCAAAGACCGTGCACATGGAGTTGATCTGCACCTCCTGCTTTGACCCCAGGGCGGCCCGGCCAAACTCCTCCAAGGTAAAGGCCAGGGAGCCTGCCATGATCTCCAGAAAACGGCCGGTACCGGCAGCGCATTTATCATTCATCTGGAAATTGCAGACCCTGCCGGCCGCGTTCAGGGAGATAACCTTGGAGTCCTGACCACCCACGTCGACAATGGTGGAACAGCCTGGAAATTGATGAAAGATACCAGCCGCATGGGCCTTAATCTCGGTAATAACCCCATGGGCAAAATGCTCGGCAGCCAGATGACGGCCATAGCCCGTGGCCACCACCATCCCAGGGGAAAAGCCGCTAACCATCTTTTCCGCCTGCCGGTGGGGCTCAAAGCCGGATTCAACGATC
>JAUVQZ010000059.1 GCA_030597865.1 Pseudomonadota bacterium
CGGCTCAGGATGACCTCAGCGGAAAGTCGATGGATGTTCTCCAAAGCTGGTGCAGGGTCATAGGCGATGGTCCGCATCTGCTGCCTGACCCCCTTATTGGCCACCAGGACACCGATCTGCCCCAGACCCAACACCCCCAGGGTCTTACCGGCAAGCTCCACACCACGGAAACCACCCTTACCCCCCTCCACCTCGCTATGAATCTCGCCTTCGGCCCTCCCTGCAAGTCCCTGGCAAAACTGGATGGCCTGGACAATATTGCGGGCCCCCATGCCAACCATGACCATGACAAGTTCGGCCACGGCGTTGGCATTGGCGCCGGGGGTATTAAAAACAGATATACCCAGTTCAGTGGCCCTGGCCACCGTGATATTATTGACCCCGGCACCGGCCCTGGCCACGGCAAGCAGGGACGGATAGTCATCAACATTGACCTGTGAGCTGCGGACCACGATCCCTTCAGGGTCGTGCACTGCCGGCCCGACCGTGTAGGTCTCTGGAAAGAGATTAAGGCCCTCAGCCGCGACCTTATTGATAACCTTGATACGCATGGCGACACCTCGACATAAAAAAATAGGGGAAGATGACCTATCTCATCTTCCCCTAAATTCACTCAAGAAATCCAGCCTTTTTTCAGCTCACATCGCGCTTCACATAGACTTGATTGCGACCATGGCCCTTTGCCTGATAGAGCAGACCATCCACCTCCTCCAGCCACTCCTCCTCGGTCATGGCCGATTGCCACTGGCTCAGCCCTATGCTCACCCCAAGCTTCAGATCATCGGTGGAGTAAATCCCCAGATTGTCCACGGACTTGCAGAGGCGTTCTGCCAGAATCAGGGCGGCACGATGATCCGTGTCTGGCAGGACAAGCATAAACTCGTCTCCCCCCATCCGAACCAGAATATCAGAGGTGCGAATCATGGAGGAAAAGGTTTTTGCCACCTTTACCAAGACCTCGTCGCCCGTGGCATGGCCAAGGTTATCATTAACCTCTTTAAAATGGTCAAGATCCATGCTAACCAGGGTCAGGGGATGGCCATATCTTCGGGCGCTGTCAATGAGGGGGCCAAGACGATCTTCAAAAACACGCCGGTTTGCCAGGCCGGTAAGGGCATCGGATTTGGCCTGCCTGAAGACGTCCTCATAGGCCAGGGCCCTTTGCAGGGGCTCACGGAGAACCGCCAGGGCATCGCTGACCACCTCCTCCTCAATGACTGTCAACCGTTGATCCTGACGCATCACCAAGACAATACCGCTTGAGCCTTCAAAATCCAGGGGCCAGTTATGGATGAAAAAATCCCCCTCCTTCCATTTTTTCAAGACGGGCAGACGACGGGCGTCATCGAAGATCCTCTCGGCAAGGCCCACCACATGCAGCCTTTCCGAACCATGGCAGGAGCAGCAGAGATGGCGGCGTTTATTGTCCGGTGCATCAAAGGCCATGAGTTCATGGGGAACCCTTGGCATCAGCCAGACAGAAAAGGCGTCAATCATGCTTGGTAAATCCACGGCAGTGGCGAGTCTGGCATGGAGGTCGTTAAAGAGTAGCAGCCGGGCGGCCCTATCCTTGAGCTGCTGGAGCTCCATCAACAGATCACCCAGGCCCCCTGCTGTATTGTCAAAATTTTTACAATCTATACTTGCTGTCTGTATTTCCATGGACACATTCCTTGTTGGCAGTCTCGACTATTCAGAGAATTGGTACTCAACAAAAAATGCTATTTCCATGCCACAAACAAAAAAACAGCCACCCACAAAGCGCTCAACCACCCCACAACCATGACAACACCCTGTAAAAACGCCCTTTTTCACCAGAAATAAATCCACCTGCCATACCACAAAGATGTGGCAAAACATTCCTGCATGTCTGGACAATGGGCATTTCTTTCCCATCCCCCCCCTGTGGGGCAGGGAAATCGTCAATATAATGACAGTTGAAAAAAAAAGGGGGGGGGCTTGCGATTGGAATTGCCCCTCCCTCTGACCAGGGCGACGCACAGCTTCTCTAATACAGGCCGGACCTGCCAGCTCCGCCGGGCAAACAAAAAAAGGTTGATCAGCGAAGTCAGGGAAGACTCTCTGTGCCTTTGTGTTTGACAAGATGGTTAGCCGCGACTTTGAAGGCTGACATCCTCCCTCTCCCAACCATTTCTTCCGTGCTTTCCGTGGCAAAAACAAAGTCATTCCCCCAAATTGACGAAGAGCCAAAAAAAAGCCGCCCCCCAAAACAAGGGGACGGCTGGCAAAAACAGACTTTTTGAGATGCTATAAATTAATAGATGATACCCATGCGCTCACGGACAAGCTTTAGAGTCGTGCTGGACCTATGCCGGGCCTTCTCAGCACCCTTGGCAAGAACCTCACGAAGATAGCCAGGGTCAGCAATCAGGGCATCTCTCTTCTGCCGCGCCCCACGAAAATACTCCCAGAGGATATCAACCAACTCAAGCTTCAGATAGCCGTAAGCCGCGCCACCATTCACATAGAGACCATGGACCTCGGCAAGACGTTCAGCAGGGGCAAAAAGTTTAAAGATATTATAGAGGTTACATTTCTCCGGATCCTTGGGTGCCTCCACAGGCGAGGCATCAGTGACAATGGACATGACCCGCTTTTTCAACTCCTTCTGGCTCAAAAAGATGCCTATGGTGTTGCCATAGGACTTGGACATCTTCTGGCCGTCAGTACCTGGCACCGTAGCCAGGGTGTCAGAGATCTGGGGCTCGGGCACGACAAAGGTATCGCCAAAGCTATTGTTAAACTTTATGGCGATATCGCGGGCCACCTCCAGGTGCTGCTTCTGGTCCTTGCCCACGGGCACGATCTCGGCCTGAAAGAGAAGGATATCAGCCGCCATGAGCACGGGATAGGAAAAGAGACCGTGGGATGAGGCAATACCCTTGGCCACCTTATCCTTAAAGGAATGGCAACGCTCTAAAAGCCCCATGGGAGTCAGGCTGGACAGATACCACATGAGCTCGGTCACCTCCGGCACATCGGACTGGACCCAAAACACGCAGCGCTCAGGGTCAAGGCCCAGGGCCAGGAAATCGGCAGCCGCCTCCAGGGTGTCACGCTGCAAGGCCTCCTTATCCTGCACCGAGGTCAAGGCGTGAAAATTTACGATGAAAGCGTAGAGCTCTCCCCTGTCCATATTTTCGATCATCGGCTTCATCATACCGAAATAATTACCAACATGGAGTTTTCCAGATGGCTGGATACCTGACAATATTCTCATTTCTTCATTTTCTTTTTTAAGATTAGATGGCAAACAAAATTCAGTTTGACATTCATAAACCACAAAGCATGAAAGTCATAAAGTGTTTTTCATAAAAAAGGTTCTTCGTCGATGAGCGGCAATGACTTTGTTTTTGCCACGGAATCCACGGAAGAATTGCCATAAAGTGGAAAAAGTTCAGCCTTCCAACGTGTATCTAACCATTTCCCCCAACAACCTTTCCCGGACTTCGACGAAAAACTAAAAAAAAAGGGGTGGGGGATTTCTCCCCCACCCCTTTACGCCTGCAAGGCCTTTGAACTAATCGTTTTTGACCTCTTCAAAATCTGCGTCAACAACATCGTCATCGCCGCCCTTGTCAGCACCGCCGGCAGGTCCTTCAGGGCCGCCAGGCTGCTGCTCAGAGGCCTTGGCATACATGATCTCCGCAAGCTTATGGGAGGCCTGGGTCAACTCTTCAGTGGCGGCCTTAATGGCCTCAACATCATCACCCTCCAGGCTCGTCTTCATGGCCTCCATGGCGGTCTCGACCTTTTTCTTGGTCTCATCATCCGCCTTGTCGCCAACCTCCTTGAGGCTCTTCTCCGTGGCATAGAGCAGGGAATCGCCATTATTCTTGGCCTCAACCAGCTCCTTGCGCTTCTTGTCTTCCTCAGCATGGGACTCGGCATCCTGCTTCATGCGCTCGATCTCATCCTCAGAGAGACCGCTCTGCGCCGTGATCTTGATGGATTGCTCCTTGCCAGTGCCCATGTCCTTGGCAGAGACATGGAGAATACCATTGGCATCAAGATCAAAGGTTACCTCGACCTGGGGCACACCGCGTGGTGCCGGCGGGATATCGGCAAGCTCAAAACGACCGATGGACTTATTATCATGGGACATCTCACGCTCACCCTGGAGGACATGGATGGATACCGCCGGCTGATTATCGGCGGCCGTGGAAAACACCTGACTCTTCTTGGTGGGCACTGTGGTGTTTTTCTCGATGAGCTTGGTGGTTACCCCGCCCAGGGTCTCGATCCCCAGGGAAAGGGGAGTAACGTCAAGCAGGAGGCCATCCTTGACATCACCCTGGAGAACGCCTCCCTGGATGGCGGCACCAATACCAACCACCTCATCAGGATTGACGCTCTTATTGGGCTCCTTGCCGAAGATTTCCTTCACCTTTTCCTGCACCTTGGGCATACGGGACATACCGCCAACCAGGATAACCTCATCAATGTCACTGGGGGAAAGACCGGCATCCTTAAGGGCGGTGAGACAGGGGCCGGCGGTACGCTCAATCAGATCCTCAACCAAGGACTCGAGCTTGGCGCGGGAAAACTTGACATTAAGATGCTTTGGCCCGGTGGCATCAGCGGTAATAAAGGGCAGATTGATATCTGTCTCCATGGCGGACGACAGCTCGTGCTTGGCCTTTTCAGCCTCTTCCTTTAAACGCTGGAGGGCCATTTTATCGCCGCGTAGATCAATGCCCTGATCACGCTTAAACTCATCGGCAAGCCAGTTGACAATACGCATGTCAAAATCTTCACCACCGAGGAAGGTATCGCCGTTGGTGGATTTAACCTCAAAAACACCGTCGCCGATCTCCAGGATGGACACATCAAAGGTACCACCACCAAGGTCAAAAACCACAATGGTCTCTTCCCCTTTCTTATCAAGGCCATAGGCCAGGGAGGCGGCAGTGGGCTCGTTGATGATACGCTGGACATGGAGGCCGGCAATCTTGCCGGCATCCTTGGTGGCCTGGCGCTGGCTGTCATTAAAATAGGCGGGCACGGTAATAACGGCATCGGTGACAGGCTCGCCAAGATACTCCTCGGCAGTCTGCTTCATCTTGCCAAGAACCATGGCCGAAAGCTCAGCCGAGGTATAGGTCTGGCCCTCAACCTCAACAGAAGGCTCACCACCCTTACCCTCAACAATGTTAAAGGGGCTGACCTCAATGGATTTCTTCACCTCAGGGTCGGAAAAGTTGCGGCCAATAAGGCGCTTCATCGCAAAAATGGTGCGGGTAGGGTTGGTAACTGCCTGACGGCGGGCCACCTGACCAAGCAGACGCTCACCACTATCGGAAAAGGCCACCACGGATGGTGTTGTTCTGTTACCCTCTGCGTTTGTGATAACGGTGGGTTCGCCACCCTCCATTACCGCAACACAGGAATTTGTTGTTCCAAGATCAATTCCAATTGTTTTTCCCATGACTGCTAAACTCCTTAAAAAATATAGTTCAATTCAAATTTTACGGTTCTAATCACAACATAGCCGCCTTTACCTGCACCATGTCACTGGCCGGCAGGGCCCTTGGAGACTACCACCTTGGCGGGCCTCAGCAGCTTGTCTTTAAAGTTGTATCCCTTTTCAAATTCCACCAAGACATGATTTTCAGCGACCTCGTCACTGTGATCCATGGCCAAGGCCTCATGAAAATTGGGGTCAAAGGGTTGACCAAGGGATTCCAGGGGCGTGACCTGCAACTTTTCCAGGGTGGTGATGAGCCCCTTGCAGGTCAACTCAACCCCCTGCAACAACTCACTATTCTCACCGGACTTCACACCCTGCTCAATTGCCCGCTCAAGATTATCCACTGATGGCAGCAGCTCTTTAATCACATTTTCTCCGGCATACTTCAGGGCCGTTGAACGATCCCGCTCCATACGCCTCTTATAATTTTCAAACTCAGCGGCCAGCCTGAGTAGCTGATCCTTAACTGCATCACATTCCTGGCGGGCCATGGCCAACTCATCAACCTCTACTTCCTCTTGGGGCTCCTGCTCCGAGTCATCCTCTACCATTGACCCATCCACCTCCAGCACATCTTCTACAGGGTCCTGGATATTTTCCTCTCTTTCCGACACAAGCTCCTCCTCATACATGGTGCAATCAACTATGAAAAATCACTCCCCTGCCTGCCGGGCAAAGCATCCATCTTTCACGTAAAGGACAAGAGGGGGGCATGCAAACCAGCAATGAAATGCACATGGCAGGAAAACGAAGTTAAACCAAAGACTTCCCAACCAATTCCCCTTAAGGATCACGCAGTTATAAAGACTCTTTCCTGGGGAATTTCGGACGTGGAACCAACAATAAGTATGGCTATTTTCTTTGTCAAGGCAGGGCTTTTTAAAATTATGGTCGAACAAAAAAGACTTATGACAAGGCCAACAGATGCCGATGTTTGGGGAGCACCCCCACAGAAATAGTGATTAGCGCTGAGTAATAGCCCGTGCAAGCAGGTATTTCTGCACCGGCCTATCCTTGCTGATATTTCAAATTTCACAACCCCCATTATTGACCACGTGCCTGTTTCGGGAAATATGCCCACAAACTGGCTGAAATCCAATGGTAATCAGAAAAGAAATAGCAATGCACAGAACGCGGCAAAAAAAATAGCTGTTTCATTTCAGCTAACTACCACCACTTGCCCCCTTCTAAGCCAATCTGCTAGACTTGTGATAAAGATGTTT
Organism: Pseudomonadota bacterium; assembly: GCA_030597865.1. Classification (GTDB taxonomy): domain Bacteria; phylum Desulfobacterota; class Desulfobulbia; order Desulfobulbales; family SURF-16; genus BM506. The sequence goes on from JAUVQZ010000059.1 coordinate 6,715, forward strand.
ACCAACCACATACCACCAAGGCCCTCCATGATGAAGCTCTCAACACATATTCTATTTTTTCTCTGCATCCTCTTGGGTCTCCATGCCACAGCTAATGCCCAAATGCGGCCAATCCTCAAGCACCGGGCCGGGGTGCCCCCCTTCGCCATACTTAAGACCATTATGGAGACAAATCTTTCCCCGGCCACCCCACCAGCCCTTGCCAACGCCAAAATGGCCAACCAGGCCCCCTATATCACCTGGCTTGCAGATTCCGACGCCAGGGTGGAGCCACGCTTCATCCTCCCTGCAGGCAGCGGCCTCATCTACACGGTCCGCAACCTGGCCAACCAGATCGTTAACTCCAGGGGGGCCATTGATTACGGGGTTCGCTACTTACACACACCTGTGCTGCTCATAACCGGCAACACAGACAGTGAGGCCTTGACTATCCTCCTCACCAACCACGATGACCTGCCCACCGCTATCCAGGCCGACCTGGACCATCTTTTTTTACCGGCCAGAGATGCTGCCCAGGGCAAGAAAAAGGAGAAGCTGCCCCTGGCCAAAAAGGTGCAAACACTGATGGAAAAGAATATCGACCACCAGGTTGACAGGGCCATGAAGCTCTACCAGGACCGGATCAGAGTCAGTCGTCTTGTTATTATTGGTGCTGTGCTTGACATCGCCAACCAATACGGCAGGGGAAAAAACAAACTGCTCATTATCAATATTAACGGCGAAAGGCGTGATAGCGCCCTGGGGCGCCTGCCAATCACCAAGGGTCTCCGGCCAGAGTTGAAGAAATTCCTGGGTAGAAAACCGGCCAGCCGCTAACTGGCAATAAAAAAGGGGCTGGATGAAAATCATCCAGCCCCTTTTTTATTGCTCTTCTGTACCTTGTCTCTCTTAAGCGGAGGCGAGATACTCCTTAATCTTCTCAGCCATGGTTGCAAAGATCAGCCGGAAGGCCTTTTCATCGCGCTCCAGCAAGGTTGTCCGATACCCCTGCAGTTCGGTGGCAAAGGATGTCAGGGGCACGACACAGATGCCGGTGGCACCCAGCAGATAATAGACAAAGCGCTTATCAAGGGAAACATTATCAACGGACACCAGTTTTTCGATATGTCCCCTCACCTCACCATTGTCAATGGCCAGGGTCTGCTGGTGATTCAAAACACCCTCCTCAAAGACCACACTCATATAAAAGGCGCCGTTGGTCCGGTTCACCTTAATGCCCTCAACCTTTTTCAAACAATCATAGGCGATATTGGCGTAGCGCTCATAACGGTCAATCCTCTCCTGGAGATAGACGGGATACTCCGGGTGGCTCACCAGGCTGGGAAAGGCCATCTGCGGCAGGGTGGTGGAGCATACCTCGGTCATCTTGGCGTTTAAGATGGAATCCACATATTTTTTAAACATGGGATCCTTGTCCGAGTTATAGACCTCAATCCAGCCGCAACGGGAACCGGGCCAGGGCATCTCCTTGGACACGCCACGCATGGCAATGGCGGGCACATCACCGATGATATCGGAAATGGCCACGGTTTTTTTGCCGTTATAGACGATGTGATGATAGACCTCGTCACAGATGACGAACAGGTCATACTTTCTGGCCAGATCAATCATACCCTGCAGGATTGACTCGGGATAGACGGCACCGGTGGGGTTATCAGGGTTAATGATCAGAATGCCGGCCACGGCAGGATTATACTTTATCCTCTTCTCCAGATCGTCAAGGTCGGGATACCAGTTATTATCCGGATCAAGGATATAGGTGACGGGCCGGTCCCCGGCATGGGCGGCCTCTGCCGAAGAATGGGTGGTATAGCTCGGTGTCGGCACCACGACGCGGGCGGTGCGGCGCAGAAAACCGAAAATTTTACTGATCGCATCGCCAAGACCATTAAAAAAGAGAATGTCCTCGGGGCAGATCTGCACATGGCCACGGTCATTGACCTGCTTGGCGATAAACTGTCTGGTGGCCAAGATGCCGCGGGTGGGGCAATAGCCGTAGGACAGGTCCTGCATGGCAAAATCGGCAACAATCTCCTTCATCCAGAGGGGGATCTCCTCGCCCTTGGCAACGGGATCACCGATATTTTCCCAGTGGGTTTCAATGCCCAGCTCCTGGAGCTTCAAACCAACATTAACAATATTGCGGATTTCGTAGGTAAGCTCTCCAGCTCCAATATGAACGATATCAGTACGCATGAATTATATACTCCGCCCCAAGAGGCATTAAAGGATCCCGTTGAACAAAGGGTTGTGATTTCGAGGCATGGCCTAGCCCTGATCGCCAACAAGAAAACACTTTTCTCTACCACAGCCCCCATACGCCGTCAATAAACTCCTCAACTTTTAAAGGGATCTGGCCGATTGGTTGGATATAAAAAAGTGTAAAGGGGTGAATGGCATAAACTCCAAGGAGGGGGTCGCCATGGAAAAAGTGTGGAGATTTACCATTGAAAACGGCACGGTAAAGAGGGGTGAAAGAACCAGAAAACAGCTTACCCTGTCAGGCTGCAACGAACCCTTCAAAGACCGGTACTGGTGTCCGAAAAAGCACTGGTTCCACAAGGCGCCCTGCCCCTTTGTCAACCAGCGAGAGTGTGAGAACTACAGGCTGATGTGCGGCTGTCTCTAACAAGGGCTGTCAGTGTCAGGGTCAACATGCTTGGGCGTGGTGCTGACATGTGTCCCATGGCGTCTCAAGTGAGACCTAAACCACCTCTCCAACACCAGACTCGACAGCGCCTTCATTGGCTGACGTGGTGTTGTCGTCCGTGTCACGGCCTGCCAATTTCTCGGCTGCCTGGCCAACAACACCCCCACCGCCTTCTGCTGCGGACCTTGCCAACTGCAGCTCATTCATGGCGTCGGTCATGGTGACCATGGCAGCGGCTGCCACCTTGCGATCCTGGGGGGAAGGGTCAACCGGAGCCAGGGCGGCCGCCCGGACGTTGCGCATCTTGGCAATGGTATCTGCCGGTTCAGTCTCCCTGGATGTATCAATGGACACCTCGCCAGCCACGGCATAGCGGTTACCATCCGCGCCCTTTTCGTAGGATAATGAAACACCCCGCGTGACCAGGCTGCCAGCGGCGGCCATATGGGCCTGTTCGTGGGCCCGGACAGCGCGGTCCACCTTCTTCAACTCAGCAAGCTGGGCCTGTTCCTGCTGGGACAGCACTTCACCGTCCACCCCCTTTGACCCAGAGGCTGTTGCCCCCCCTTGCTCCTGCCCTGTCCCCCCCTGCTCCTGAACGAGTCCCGAACCCTTGTCGGCCCGCTCCTCGCCATTGAGACGTTGCCCCTGTAAGGCATAGGCCTGGGCCGCACAGGCAGGACAACTGCCACATCGGCAAGCCGATGGGCCAACAGCAGCCGTTGCCCTATTACGCCACGCCCCACTGCTGCCACTGTAAGTGTCAACAGCCGGGCCTGCACCTTGGGCCCCTTTATTTCTTTCATAGCCGCCACCAGAAATTTCCTGGGGGCGCAGGAAAGCAGGGGGCGCGGACTGGATGCCATTAATGCTGGGCATAATCAAACCTCAAAAAAATCATCCACAAACAAACTGACAGAGGGTGTAGTTGTACCTTCTAATATCTCCTATCGACAGCCGGACAAAGAACTTTAATAAAAATCGATTGTAGAGAAAAAAACCCAGGACCCCAGAACGGGCTGGCAACAATGACATGGTGGACACTGGACTTTGCGGTGGGAGTCACGGGTTCATCTTGGTGGTCTTGAAACTGGAGGGTGACCTAGAAATAATAGACTAACTCCAGTTTGACAAAATCGTCATCGCCAAGGGCATTATCCACACTACCCGTCGCCCCATCCATAAAAAAGGCAGCCTCCAGGTTGAGACGGGAAAAATCGCTGAGCCGGCGCCCCGCCTCCACCGTGAGCAAGCGGGAGCCATGGTCCAGATCCTGAATAACACCCAGAAGAATCTCACTGGAGGCCGCGTCATTAAAGGCCAGGCGCATACCAGCCATCAGGTCATTATTAAACAGTCCAGCCCTGTCTTGCTGCCGGTCATCAAAGACATATTCGCCAATAAGCCCAAGATCCAGGCCCGAGTCAAAAATCCCCACCAGGGTGTATTCAAAACCAAGGGTGGTGGCAACAAAACCCCTGCCATAGCCAGTCCGGTACAGGGCCTCGGCCTTGACGAGCCAGGAACCGAAAACCCCCTGGAGATCAAGGGATGTCTGGTTTATCTGCTCATAATAGGGACGCAGAACAGGGTTCCCCCCCTTATCCAGGCTGGCAATCAAAAACGGCTCCCTGGAGGTACCTTTAAAAAAGGAGAGGCCAAAATCAATATCTCCCAGGCTGTGACTATAGCGCAGGGCCACATCCTGGTGCCGCTCTTCACTGCCGCTTTCATACAGGGGATGATCCGTATCAACCACCAGTGAGGGACGCAGGCGGCCCTTGACTCCGGCAAAGGTCCGTTCCCTGAAATAGGGCAGGAGAAAGGCGTCAATAACGCCCCAGTCGCGCACCAGAGAGAGATGGGCCATGGGCTGTCCCAGCTTCTCCTCGCCGTCCAGGGATTCAACCAGATCGGTTTGATTGATGATATCCACCAGGTGCACGAACTCGCAGGCCCCCCAGAACACCTTACCCAGGCCAAGACGCAGCTCCCAGCTATCCCTGACATGGAGATAATTAAGCTCCCGGAGATCCAGGTGACTCCGCTCCCTATCAGCACTGTCCAGGCGGGCAAAGGGGGAAAGAATCAGACTGGAGCCGTCTTCAAACCCATGGTAGAGCTCAGCGTTTACGGCAAGGGAACCACCCTGGGAACGCTGGCCGGCAAACTGGGGGCCATGCAGGAACAAACGGCCCTCCACCATGGCTGAACCACTCAACTCCAAGGCCAGGCAGGGGAAGGGGGAAAACAGGGTGATGAGCCCCATAAGTCCGAGGACAGGGGGGGCAAGAAAACCATTACGATGCAGAGTAACCATTTTTTTAGGGCCATTAAGAAATATTGGCTGACCGGCACCCTTCGACAGGCTCAGGGCAATGCCCCTTGCACTGACTGGACACCCAGCAGAGAAATGGTCGAAAAGGAACAAACAACACTACCGACACAAGAGTCAACGCACGGAACATGGCTTCCTCGATACGCCGCGACAAACCTTTTTCATCTCACCCGCCTCAGGCTGTTCTTATTAAAGTCAGCGTCCCTAAGACCGGTGGCAAACCGGAAATTGCGCCAGTGCAGCTCGGTTGTCTTGCCGTTTTGATGGTTTATCATCTCCATTCTATGGGGGCGCCAGAAAAGCTCGAGATACTGATTATAGTCATCCATGGTCAAGGTCTTTAAATGGCTGGCCTTGCGGTCATAATACTCCACCTTCCAGAGACGGAACTCATCCTTGTCCCGCCAGGACACCATCCGGGTATAACCGGAGTTGGCGGCATCAACGGGATAACTTTCCACCATGGTGCAGTCATGGCCGTTATAGAGGGCGTCACCCAGATACTTATAGGTGTACTTCTCCACCTCCTGACTGGCAATATCCTCATAGGCAAACTCACTGCCCATGAACGATCCCGACTTATTGCGCGAGGCAATGCGCTTGACCCTCTTTAAGGCGGGCAGATAGAGCCATTGATCATCATCGCCGATCTTATGGCTAAAGGTGAGAAGGGCCGTGCCCTTGACGTCCCGGGGCGAGTCAAAGATGGTCAGGGCCTTATCCCCATCACCCACCACCTCAAGGGTTCGGATCCTTATTTTGCGACTGCTCTCCTGACCATGCCGGTTACGGAGCACCATCTCCATATCCGAGGTAAAATCCCCAAAACCGTTCTCCCTGGCATCTGCCTCGTGGGCAATGGCCAAACCACGTTCCCCAGGAGTTTCAGCCAGAACCACGGAGGATGTGACAAGGAGGGGGAGAAGAAAAAATAGCGTGGGTAAAATTCTCATTGCGACTCCTGTTTTTCTATCACTACCGGGTAGCTTGAAAAATCAGCTATCTTGTTCAAGGACAAAGGACGGTGAAAAAAAGTGCCCCGAGGGTATTTCCGATGGGCATGCTGCATATTGGTCATAAACGGACATTTCTCTTCTTTGCCGTGACGCAGTAATCGGGCAGGTAAGTGAGCCTACGAGACTCTAAAAATAGTAGGCAAGGTAGTCTATCTGCTTTCCGACGACCCAGCCGTGGTTGCCCCTCCCTCCACTTTGATCAACAGGGCTGGGAGGAAGAAAAAATCCATGATCAGAGCAATAACAATGGTGACGGCTGTCATGGCGCCCATATTGGCATTAATCTGAAAGCCGGAAAAGGAGAGCAC
>JAUVQZ010000254.1 GCA_030597865.1 Pseudomonadota bacterium
CCTGAAATTGGCTGAAGTTCGGTGGTAATCACAAAAAAAAATCAGTCCTCAAAAACCTTCTTTACTGCAGCGAAATCCTGATCGGCAAGGCCTAAAGCCATGGCCTTTTCATAAAGGTCCCGAACCGCGCCTGCCAAGGGCGCCTTTGCCAGGGCCCCATCTGCGGTCGTTCCAATAAACTTAAGATCCTTGAGCATATGCTTCACCGGGAAACCGGCAGGATATTCGCCCTTTTTCAACATCTCGGCCTTGGCCTGGAAAAAACCGCAGCCCAGGGGGCCGGCAAGGACCGTGTCAAGCACCTCTGCTGAGGTAAATCCGCATTTTTCGCCAAGGGTGACCGCCTCGCCAAGGCCGCTGAGCATGACCCCAAGAAGCAGGTTAATCACCATCTTCATGCTGGTTGCCCGGCCAACCTCTCCGCAATGGACCAATTTCTTGCCCATGGCCCCAAGGTAGGGGGCTACTTCCTTGAGCCGGGCCGCGTCACCACCGGTCAGGATAACCATGGAGCCATCCTCCGCAGCATCGGTGGAGCCTGAGACCGGCGCCTCAAGAAGTACCACCCCTTTGGCCAGCAGCCTGTCGGCCAGCTCCCTATTATAGGCGGGTGGCACGGTGCTCATATTGACGACGACCTGACAAGACGTCCCTGCGCCGATGAGACCCTGCTCTCCCCATATGACAGCATCAATGGCCCCAGGGCCGGTGAGCATCATAAAGACAAGGCGCGCCTGCCGACCTAGTTCCAAAGGTGTGTTTGCCACTGAGGCGCCAGCCTTGGCCAACATTGCCGCCTTACCAGGGCTCCTGTTGTAGAGGACCACGTCGTTATCAGCGCCAATGAGCTGGGCTGCCATCCGCGAACCCATCAGGCCCAGGCCGATAAAACCAATTTTTTCAGTCATGGGAACCTCCCCCCCGTTGGCCATAGTTGAGATACAAGAATAGCAGAGAATGCGGCCCTTCGACAAGCTCAGGGATCGGAGGACAGGCTCAGGAACCGGCCCCTGGGCCTGCGCTGCCCTGAGCGTGCGGTGCCCTGAGCCTGTCGAAGGGTCGAAGGGTCGAGGGGTTGGCTGGCAAAAACAGGGTGAGCACCACAGCCGTCAAGGCCAGGCTGAAGGCCAGAAAATAGCTGCTGCTAAAACTACCAGACATCTCAGCCAGGATCCCTGCGACAGAGGGGCCCATCACCTGACCAAGCCCAAAGACAAAGGTGACAAAGGCAAAGACGTGGATCGCCCGCTGCCCCCCGACATAATCCCCGACCATGGCCGCCATGATGGACGGCACACTCCAAACAACAATGCCGTAGCAAGCGATGGAGAGATAGAGAAAGAGATCGCCCATGTGGAGGGCAATAAAGAGATAGGCCATGGCCTGGATGGCAAAAACCGCGACCAGGGTCTGCTTGCGGCCAAACCTATCAGAAAGGGTACCGAACACCGGCCCGGAAAAGATACTCAAAAAGCCGGCCCAGGCCCAGAAATTACCGGCCAACGCCTCGCTCATCCCCCACTCCTGAACCAGGGTGGTGACAATGAAGGTGGCATAGATCACATAGGTGAAGCCAAAGAGAAAATAGATGGCAGCACAATGATACAGAACACCGGCTCGCACCTCCATCGGCTGCCCAAGACCCGTCCCATAATCAGCTCCATCAGTGGCGACACTTCCCACCGGCTGCAGGCCAAGATCCTGGGGCCTGTCGCGCAAAACCAGAAAACAGATGACCGCCACCACCAAAACAATGCCCCCCAGGACGGCCCAACTCAAACGCCAGCCGTCATTGCTGATGGCATTTAGGTAGGGGACCAGCTTGCCGGAGGTGATAATGGCGAAACCGCTGCCACTGACCACAAGACCAGCAGCCCTCCCCCTCTTGGCACTGGCAAACCACACCGAAATCAGGCCCATGGTAGACACATTGGCCAGGGCACTGGCCATACCGGTGAGGATGTAGAGGAGGGTGATCAGGTATACGTTGCCAGCCAGGCCAATGAGGAGCATGGACAGCCCCACCAGCAGGAGGGAGGCGCCAATAACCTTCCGGGCCCCGAACATCTTGGCTAGACGACCGCAGAACAGCACCGCCACAAGATAGCCAACAAGATTGGCCGTGCCGATAAAGCCCATCTGGGCATAGGAAAGATCAAGGGCCCCAGCCATGGAAGGAAGCAGCATGCCCAGGGCAAAACGGCCAAGTCCCAGGCAGGCAAAAAGGCAGAGGGTGCCGGTGGCCACCACATACCAACCATAATGGATGCCTGCTGTCTGTTGTTGTCCTAAGCTATTCATCCCAGCCATCATAAAGGATGACCTTGAAAAAACCAGGTAAAACACCGCTGAGGCCCTGCCCCCCCTTCGAAGTGTTGCGTCAAGGATGATGCTGACGCGACACGAGGTATCCTGGCATTTGGATTCTCGAAAGAAATCCCGCCGGAGCGGGATCAGGATCTTGTTCCCGCCTCGCCCATCTGCCCACAAAGAACCAGCAGGTCCATGAAAAAAAAGACCAGGGAAAAAATATAATTGACAACCAGTAACAAACCACATATTCTATATTAATAAGAATCATTACTATTCGTGAGCCAAGTGAAACAGCCTACCCCCCATGCCCTGTCATCCCTGATGACAGAATTTGAGAATTCCTGCCGCAGGGCGGATCTCAAGGTGACCCACCAACGCCTTGAAATCTACAGGGAGCTTACCGAGGCCCACGACCATCCTTCCGCAGAGATGCTCTACAGGCGTATCATTACCAGACTGCCCACCATCTCCCTGGACACGGTTTACAGGACCCTGGCTACCTTTGAAAAGCATGGCCTCATCACCCGGGTGCAGACCGTTGAAAGCCAGGCCCGCTTTGAAGCGGAAATGGTTAAACACCATCATGCCGTATGCAGCAAATGCGGGGTAATTACTGATTTCACATGGGAAACTTTTGATGCTGCCCAGGTGCCTGATACGCTTGCGGTCTGGGGAAAAGTTTTCAAACGCCATGCAGTTCTCGAAGGCATTTGTACTTCATGCAGTCCCAAAGTCTAATCTGCAGCCTTTTTTTTGGCCGCAACTAGGAATAGTTACTACCAGGGAAAGAGTAACGCTTCCAATCCGCCTGCTGTTTATTATAGAGTGAACGGACCACAACCTACCCAACCAAAGGAGGAAGCTTGATGAGTGAAAACAGCACATGCCCGGTTACGGGCAGAGCGAGCAAACAAGCAGCAGGCCAAGGAACCTCGAACCGGGACTGGTGGCCGAACCAGTTGAACCTTAATATCCTGCGTCAGCATTCCAACAAATCCAACCCCATGGGCGAGGAGTTCAACTACGCTGAGGAATTCAAGAAACTCGACCTGCCAGCCCTGAAGAAGGACCTCTATGCGCTGATGACCGAC
>JAUVQZ010000169.1 GCA_030597865.1 Pseudomonadota bacterium
CCGGAAATAGAGAAGATGGGCAGGATCATCATGAATTGCTCAAGGGTGCTGGAGGGGAAATAGGCCGCCATGTTCCCAGAGTATTCAATCCACAAAATTGTCCCATAGAGCAACGAGGCCTGGGCGGCCATGAACAAGGCGCCACGTCGCAAGAGAAGGGTTGCGCCGCTGATTATTGGGAAAAAGTAGATGATGATGAGAAAGGATTGACTGCCGCCACTGAAGAAGACCAGGACAGAGGCGAGCAACACGTCAAGGGAGATCTGGATATAGGTAAAGGGTTTGAAACAGGGTACATATCTGATGCCAAAGGCGGAAGCGATGGTAAAGAGATAGACCCCGCCGATGAAAATACCCACCAGATGGAGGGGGAAAATTTGATAACCAACCCCATCTGTATATTGAAAAAAAACAATAATTCCGAGGAGAAAGGTGAGAAGGACCACCCTGAAAAAGAGGACCCAGAGAAGCTGTCTGCGAAGCTGGATATCCTCCTCGGGGTTTGCAGGGCTTGGCGGACAGATAAGCTGTTTGATGGCGTTTCTTACCATGTATGGGCAGGATCCGGGGCTGGAAGGATTAGAGGTTGTATTTTTGCAGTTTATAACGGAAGGAGCGAAAGCTTATTTTTAGAAGATCGGCGGCCCGCATCTTCGAGTAATTGGTCCTTTCCAGGGCAGAAATAAGGAGCTTCTTTTCAAAATTGGCCAGGATTTTTTCCAGGCCTTCATCAAAGAGCTCTTCCTGGCTGCGTACCCCGATTAAGCTTTCTGGAATATCCCCCTGGAAACTCCTTGCCGATTTCTTTCTGTGGCTTGAGAGGGTAAGGCTTTCCGGCAGGATAATGTTTGAGGTGGAGAGGGCCACCCCCCGCTCGATGATATTTTCAAGCTCCCTGACATTGCCCGGGTAATCATAGGCCATGAGGACCTCCATGGCGTAGGAGGAGAGCTCCATGACCTCCTTGTCAAAGACCTCGGCGTATTTGTTGAGGAAGAAATCCACCAGCAGGGGCACGTCACCCTTTCTTTCCCTGAGGGGCGGCATGCGGATTGGCACCACGGCCAGCCGGTAGAAAAGATCTTCGCGAAAATGTCCGCTGACCACCTCTTCTTCCAGATTGCGGTTGGTGGCCGAGATGATGCGGACGTTAATTTTGGTAATCTGGGTGTCGCCGACCCTTTTAAACTCACGCTCCTGCAGGACACGCAAGAGTTTGGTCTGCACCAGGGGGGTGAGCTCGCCAACCTCGTCAAGGAATGCCGTACCGTTATTTGCCTGGCCAAAGAGGCCAACCTTATTAGAGGTGGCGCCGGTAAAGGAACCCTTGATATGGCCAAAAAGTTCACTCTCAAAAAGTGTTTCAGGGATGGCGTTACAGGTGATGGGCACAAAGTTGTGGGTTGCCACCTTGCTGTTGTTGTGGATGGCCTGGGCAACAAGCTCCTTACCCGTTCCTGATTCTCCATAAATAAGGACATTGGCCTGGGTTGGCGCAATACGGTTGATCAGGTCGAAGATCTTCTGCATCTCCGGGCTCTGGCCGATAATATCACGGGAGGGGCTTTGCTGTTGTGCCGGTATTATAGCGCTGCCGGATGCCCCAAGGGCCGAAGTTACTATGGCGGTTATCTCATCAACCTTGAAAGGTTTGGTGAGATAGTCAAAGGCGCCGTTTTTCATGGCAATAACGGCATCCTCAGGGGAGGCAAAGGCCGTGATGATCAGGACGGGCAGGTCTGGAAAGCTGTCTTTGAGTTGTTTTAAGAGATCAAGACCGGACATCTCGCCCATCCTGATGTCAGTGATGACAAGATCTATATCGTGATTGTTGGCGATCTCAAGGCCGCGCTTAGGATCACCGGCGCTGAAGACCTGGTGGCCCTCTTTCTCAAGAAGAATCGACAGAAACTCCCGCATGGAAAGCTCATCATCAACAACAAGGATTATGGACATGTTTTTTTGGATAGAAGTTAAAGGTTGAAGGCTGTTATTCTCTACCTTCTTTTTTTCTTGCTGTCCCATAATAACAAAAAAACGCGTGGGGAGAAACCCCACGCGTTTTTGTTTATCAGAAGGCTGTTACCTCAGCCTTCCGACTATATGGCTGAAAAATTAATGGTCAACCGCCTCACCTGCACCGGCAGGGACACGGATGTGATCAACCATTTCCTTGATATGCTCAGGGGTTTCCTCGGTCATGCCGGAAACCACATAGGCCACAATGAAGTTGAACAGGGCGCCCACAGCGCCGAAGGCGCCGGGTGAAATTCCCATGATCCAGCCTTCAGGGGTATCAGCCATCATTGCGGTGGACTTGACAAAGAACCAGCCCTTATACATGAAGATGTAGACCAGGGTGGTGCCGATACCGGTGAGCATACCGGCAATGGCGCCTGCCTTGTTGATCCTCTTGGAGAAGATTCCCAACAATAGGGCGGGAAAGAGGGACGAGGCTGCCAGGCCAAAGGCCAGGGCCACAACCTGGGCCGCAAAGCCCGGAGGGTTAAGTCCCAGGTAACCGGCAACCATAATTGCGCCTGCCATGGCAATACGACCGGCAAGGAGTTCCTGCTTGTCAGTCATGTTAGGCGTAAAGGTGGATTTGAGCACGTCGTGGGAGATGGCGGATGAGATGGCCAGCAACAGACCTGCGGCAGTGGACAGGGCGGCAGCAATACCACCGGCAGCCACCAGGGCGATAACCCAGTTGGGCAGCTTGGCAATCTCAGGATTGGCAAGAACCATGATGTCACGGTCAACCTTGGTCATCTCGTTGCCCTTCCAGCCGTATGCCTCTTCCTTGTCAGTAAGACCCTTACCGTAGTACTGAATGCGGCCGTCACCATTCTTGTCTTCAAACTTGAGCAGACCAGTGGTCTCCCAGTTCTTGAACCAGTCTGGACGTTCGTCAATAACGAGGTTGCCATCAGCAGCGCCGATTTCACCGGTCTGGATGGTGTCAATCAGGTTTAAACGCGCCATGGCGCCAACAGCCGGGGCCGTGGTGTAGAGGGCGGCAATGAAGACCAGTGCCCAACCAGCGGAAGAACGGGCGTCCTTTACCCTGGGTACGGTGAAGAAGCGGGTGATAACGTGGGGCAGGCCAGCCGTACCAATCATCAGGGAGAGGGTGAGCAGCACCATATTGATGGTGGACCCCTTCTGGATGGTATATTGGGCAAAGCCTAGATCCTTTAGAACCAGGTCAAGCTTGTCCAGCAGGTAGGTGTCTGTGCCGGTCATGGTAGAACCTAGTCCCAACTGGGGAATAGGGTTGCCGGTGAGCTGCAGGGAGATGAACACCGCAGGCACGGTATAGGCAAAGATCAGCACGCAGTACTGGGCGATCTGGGTATAGGTAACGCCCTTCATGCCGCCGAGAACGGCGTAGATGAAGACGATGGCCATACCCGCTATCAGACCGGTGCTAAAGTCAACCTCTAGAAAGCGGGAAAAGGCCACACCAATACCCTTCATCTGACCGATAACATAGGTCAGCGAGGCGACGATGAGGCAGAAAACGGCCACCAGACGGGCGGTATTGGAGTAGTAGCGGTCGCCGATAAAGGCCGGTACGGTGAATTTTCCGTGCTTACGAAGATAGGGGGCAAGCAGCATGGCGAGCAGACAGTAACCACCAGTCCAGCCCATCAGGTAGACAGAGGCGTCATAACCGTTAAAGGCGATGAGGCCGGCCATGGAGATAAAGGAGGCGGCGCTCATCCAGTCAGCGCCGGTGGCCATTCCGTTTAAGACGGGATGGATACCCTTGTTGGCCACATAAAACTCGCGGGTGTTAGCGGCCCTCGCCTTGATGGCGATGAAGATGTAGAGAGCAAATGTCGCTCCTACAACCAGATAAGTCATAGTTTTAAGATCCATCATTTACTCCCTATTTTTCTTCAACGTTGAATTTTTTGTCGAGTTTGTTCATCTGTGATGCATAGAAAAAAATCAGGGCAACAAAGGTGTAAATTGAACCTTGCTGTGCAAACCAAAAACCAAGCTTGTAGCCGCCCAGGCGGATGTTGTTCAGGGCGTCGGCAAACAGGATGCTGCAGCCATATGAGACGAACGTCCAGACGACAAGACAACCGATAACAAGCCGGATGTTTGCCTTCCAGTATTCTGATACTGAGTTTTCACTCATTCTTCTTCCTCCGTACTTAGGTTTATCTGAGCCCCCGGGGTTTTATTCTCCCGTACCAAGGGGCCTATTGCTAAAATTTAAGCAGAGCCTTTCTGCCTAAAAGCCATACACTTAATTGTCCCCTTCACCCTGAGGGGGTTGAAACCTTTACTGGTGCACACTCGCCCCTGCACCGCGGGGATAGCGGATGTTTTCCACCATCTCCTGGACCTCCTGGGGTGGCGGAGGCGTTAGACGGGAAATGGTCAGGGTGATGATGAAATTTATGAGCATACCCACCGTGCCGATGCCCTCAGGGGAAATGCCAAAGCACCAGGCCGTGCCATTCATGAACTTAATATTAATGATGTAGAATATGGTGAAGAGGATGCCGCAGGTCATGCCGGCAATAGCCCCTTCCTTGTTGGTTCTTTTGGAAAAAATCCCCAGGACGATGGCCGGGAAAAATGATGAGGCTGCCAGACCAAAGGCAAAGGCAACCACCTGGGCCACAAAGCCGGGGGGATTGATGCCGAAATAACCAGCCACGCATACGGCAAATCCAATCATCATCCGGCCCATGAGCAGGCGCTGTTTTTCCGAGGCGTTGCGATTAATCAGGCGATAATAAAGGTCATGGGAGATTGACGACGAAATAACCAGAAGCAGGCCGGAGGCGGTTGACAGGGCTGCTGCCAGGCCACCGGCCGCCACCAGGGCAATGACCCAGTTGGGTAGATTGGCGATTTCAGGATTGGCCAGGACAATGATGTCACGATCAATGTAGAGCTCGTTGTCATCATCGGTGAGGGTGTTGGCCACAATGAGCTGGCCATAGGAGCCAGTTTCGCCGTTAAATTCTGGTTTGCCGATGAAGGGTTTGCCTTTGCTGTAGTTGATTATACCGTCATGGTTCTTGTCCACCCAGGCGATGAGGCCGGTTTTCTCCCAGCTTATGAGCCAGGAGGGGGCCTTGCTGTACTCGACCTCGCTAATGGAGTTGATCATGTTGTAGCGGGCAAAGGAGGCGATGGCCGGGGCAGTGGTGTAAAGAACAGCGATAAAGAGCAGGGCAAAGCCGGCGGAAAGGCGGGCGTTGCGGACGTTGGAGACCGTGTAAAAACGGACAATCACGTGGGGCAGGCCAGCGGTGCCCACCATGAGGGCCATGCTAATGCAGAATACGTCCAGCATGGACTTGCCGCCCTGGGCAAAGGGCTTGGTGTATTCGGCAAAACCAAGATCCGTGTTCAGTTGATTAAGGGTCTCGAGAAGATACTGGCCGGCATGTCTTCCTTCTATAATGGTGCCGCCAAAGCCGATCTGAGGAATTGGGGTGCCGACGATTTTGTCCGAAATGGCAAAGGCAGGCAACAGGTAGGCAACGATCAACACCGAGTATTGGGCAACCTGGGTGTAGGTAATACCCTTCATCCCTCCCAATGAGGTGTAGATGAAAACGATGGCCATGCCGATGAGGACGCCGGTGTTAACATCAACCTCGAGAAAACGGGAAAAAACAATGCCGACACCACGCATCTGGCCAGCGACATAGGTAAAGGAGATAAATATGGCGCAGAGCAGGGCAATGAAACGGGCCTCGTTGGAGTAATAACGATCGCCGATAAAGTCTGGAACGGTGAATTTGCCGAATTTTCGTAAATAGGGGGCAATCATAAGGGCAAGCAGGACGTAGCCGCCGGTCCAGCCCAGGAGGTAAATGGAACCGGTGTAGCCCATAAACGAGATGAGTCCGGCCATGGAGATAAAGGAGGCGGCGCTCATCCAATCAGCAGCGGTTGCCATGCCGTTGGCCAAGGGGCCGACCCCGCCACCGGCCACGTAAAAGCCCTTGGTGGTCTTGACCATGGATATCCAGGCAATACTGAGGTAAAGGCTGAAGGTGACTCCAACCATTATGTATGTCCAGTCAAGGATTGACATGTCGTTTCAGGGTTCAGGATTCAAGGACAAGGGACAAGGGACAAGGGACAAGAGACAAGAGACAAGGACAAGGGACAAGGGGCAAGGGGCAAGGGGCAAGGGGCAAGTTTCCAACGCCCCCCTCTCCCCGTGGGAGAGGGTTGGGGTGAGGGGGCTGATTGAAGGCCAAAAAACAGAAATTCTC
>JAUVQZ010000257.1 GCA_030597865.1 Pseudomonadota bacterium
CGTTACCGCTCTCCGCAAGCAGGGTCATCTCGGCCTGGGAAAAGAGTTTGTCAATATCAAGAAGCATGATGAACTGATCGTTGTATTTGCCAATCCCCTTGATATATTCCTTCTGCCAGTGGCTGCCGATGTCCGGCGGCGGCTCTATCTGGTCCGGGGTGAGTTCAATCACCTCCTTTACCGAATCTGCCAGGGTGCCGATCACCAGATTGCCCGCCTCTTTTTCTATCTCCATGACAACGATGCGGGTTGTGGGGGTGGGATCGGTCTGGCCCATGGCGAACTTCTGGCGCAGGTCGATAACCGGCACGATGCCGCCCCGGACATTGATGATGCCCTGCATGAAATCGGGGGCATCAGGCATCTTGGTGATCTTTACATATTCCAGGATTTCCCGGACATTGCGGACATTCACCGTAAAATACTCCTCATCAAGCTTAAAGGTAAGATACTGGCTGGTCTCGCCTGTTTCTTCCAGGGTCATAGCTAAAACCTCCTAAAGGTACCTTGAAAAATTAAGCATCTGGATCGACGCTGGTCATCGGGCCAGGGGGAAATCATTCAAGGCGCCTTGCTGATTAATAGGGTGCGGGTCATCATTAATACTCCTCAAACTCCACATTCTCATACTCATCATCGTTCAGGTCGATTAAGGTCCCTGGCCCTTTTTTCTTGGCAATAGGGCCCTGCTTCTCCTTGTTGGCGGCGGGAAGTTGCA
Organism: Pseudomonadota bacterium; assembly: GCA_030597865.1. GTDB lineage: Bacteria > Desulfobacterota > Desulfobulbia > Desulfobulbales > SURF-16 > BM506. The sequence goes on from JAUVQZ010000257.1 coordinate 719, forward strand.
TCATTTTCTGGGGACGGCCCTTCTTCCTACCTCTTCTGGATCCGGCCTCCTGCTCCACCGTAAAGAATGAGATGGCATCCTGGAGCTGTTCCGCTTGACCGGCAAGCTCCTCGGAGGTGGCGGAAAGCTCTTCTGAGGTGGATGAGTTTTGCTGGGTTACCTGGTCGAGCTGCTGGAGGGCGCCGTTGATCTCCTCGGCCCCCTTAAGCTGCTCGTCTGTTGAGGCGGTAATCTCATTGACCAGGTCAACCGTCTTCTGGATATCCGGCACCAGCTTGTCAAGCATGACCCCTGCCTCTTCGGCAGTATGAACGCTGGTGGAGGAAAGGGCATTGATCTCAGCGGCAGCCTGCTGACTGCGCTCGGCAAGCTTACGAACCTCAGAGGCCACCACGGCAAAGCCCTTGCCCTGTTCACCGGCCCGGGCCGCCTCAACGGCGGCATTTAGGGCCAGCAGATCGGTCTTGTTGGCGATTTCCTCAATAACGGTAATCTTGCTGGCAATGTTCCGCATGGCATCCACGGTCTTGCTTACCACCTCACCACTCTTCTGGGCGTTCTGGCCACAGTGAATGGAGATCTGGTTGGTCTGCTGGGCGTTATCGGCAGTCTGGCGCATGGTGGATATCATCTCCTCCATGGAGGCTGCCACCTCCTCGCAGGAGGCAGCCTGTTCAACCGCGCCCTGGGAAAGCTCTTCCGCACTACTTGCCATCTCTTCACTGCCGGCACTGACATTTCCTGAGGCGCCCTTGACATCCGTGACCACCAGACGCAGCTCTTGGGCCATTTTTTTCATGGCCGCCAGCAATTGCCCCGGCTCATCCTGACGATCTGCCTCTATGTCAATCATCAGGTTGCCGGCAGCCAGTTCCCTGGCATTGGCAACACTGGTCAGGATGGGGTTGATAATGCCCCTGGCAATGATAAAGGCCATCAGGATTCCCAGGGCAATAATGACCAGGCTGAGGATGATGATAAAGGATCTGCTCTGACCGGCCTTGGTCAACATTTCTGCTTCGCCGACATGGACCTGCTCCTGGGTGAGGGTGACGATTTTCCCCAAGATGCCCTGGACCTCCTTGAGGTGGGGGGTGGTCTCGCTGGCGTAGATAAGGTTGGCCTCGGCCATGCCGGCCACCAGGCTGGCTGACCTGTCCTTCAGGGCGGTGAGGACTTCACGGGTCGCGGCCAGGGCCGGCAGGGTCTCTTTATTGAAGACGGTATTGGCCTGGCCAAGGTTCTGTTGGGCCGCCGTCTCAATATGCGTGGCCGATTGATGCAGCCTTTCATGGGGGGACTTGATCTCCTGGAGAAGACGGCCAAGCTCAGGGTCGGAGGCGCTGATGGTCTGGCCCTGCTCACCATAGATGACCCGGCCCAGGGCGCAGGCCCGATGATCCTTTTCCACCTTAAGCTCTTTCGTGTTGCCAGAGACAAAGAGAAGGACCTGCTGTACCCAGTTGAGATGCTCACTCTCTTTTTCCGCCCAAAAGCGCGGCAGGCCGGTGTCTGCCTGCTGAAAGACCTTGCCGATGGCAATGGCGGTTTCGTGCAGTTGTGTATGGGGATCCTCAACGGCAAGCAGCAGTTCTTTTAAGTCCGGCAGCTCTTTTAAGGCATCTTTGCGCCCTTCCCCATAGTACCACTTGCCAAAGCCACATTTATGGGGGTCGGTCTCCACCTGTAATTCAGTGACCTTGTCATCGGTGAGCAGGGTGCTCACCGCCCCTGCCCAGTTGAGGTGATCCACCTCCCGCTGGCTTATCTCGCTGCCAATACCGTTAAGGTCCGTGACATGGTCAGCATTGCTGATAATGCTGCCGATACCAAAGACGGCCACCCCGGCCACAACAACGAGCAGGGTCAAAATAAGGCCAAAGCCGATGCCGAATTTGCCCGCCAACTTAATGTCTTTCCACTTCATAGCTGTTCTCCCTATTTTATTTATCCATCATAGACTGAATTATATGTAGGCTCAGGGCCGCCATCGTTCTATCACCGTGGATAATGGTGCCTGAGGATTCTTTGTCTTTTTTGTTCACCTTGCTCCATGCTGCTCCCATCATGTGCAGTTTTGTAAAACTGTCTTGGCAATTGCCCCCAGGGCAAGGACGCTATCTGTGCCGCCCCGTTTAATGGCCTCCTGGGGCATACCAAAGACCACCGAGGTCGCCTCATCCTGGGCAATGGTTAACAGGGCCCCTGCCTTTTTCATCTCCAGCATGCCTTGGGCGCCGTCATCTCCCATGCCGGTCAGGATGATGCCCAGGGCATTTTTGCCGGCATAGCGGGCGGCAGAGCGAAAAAGGACATCCACCGAGGGCCGGTGCCGGGAAACCAGGGGGCCATCCTTTAACTCCACGTAATACCGGGCGCCGCTTCTCTTCAGTAAGAGATGGCGGTTACCAGGGGCGATGAGCGCCCTGCCGCTGAACACGGTGTCATTATGCTCCGCCTCCTTAACCGAGAGGCGACATATGCCGTTAAGACGACTGGCAAAGGCGGCGGTGAAATTTTCCGGCATATGTTGGACAATGACAATCCCCGGGGAATTCTCCGGCAGCTCTTCAAGAAAGACGCGCAGGGCCTCGGTGCCGCCGGTGGAGGCACCCACC
>JAUVQZ010000241.1 GCA_030597865.1 Pseudomonadota bacterium
CCGTTTGTCCTGCCCAGACCCCCAGGAGAAACATCCAGAGAAAGACGCAAAAACAAATGGTAAAAAGGCCGACCAATCCCCCCAGGCCAAGCTCAAAACGGATGGCAAATTTTTTCTTTCTCGCACTGCGTTTTTTGGCCATGTCTCCTATACCAGCATCTTCAATCACTCACCCCAAGCCACCCTAACCAGATATCAGCGCCGGGGACATTCTTTTCCATACCCCTTGGGGGGTACGAGGGCACAGGGTAAATCTCTCAGCTCTTATTTCTTAAATAGCTCTCCGGGCCACAGGACAACGGCAGCCCACGGCCAATATCACATGGACTCAGGGGCGGTGACGCCAATGAGCTGCAGGCCGTTACGCAAAACAATGCAGAGGCTGGCCACCAGCCAGAGACGGGCCCGGGACAGCTCCTGCTCCGCCGGATCAACAATACGGTGATCATGGTAATAACGGTGAAAAAGTCCGGCCAGCTCCTGCAGATATGGCACAATACGGTGGGGGGCAAGATCCTGGGCCGCGTCGTTTACCAGGGCCGGAAAGGCGGCCATGGTTTTCATCATTTTCAGCTCTTCAGGGAGGGTCAGCAGGGTCAGATCAGCAGCGTTAAGGCTGCCTAACTCCACCCCCTTTTCCCCACATTTCTGGAGGATGGATGAGATCCTGGCATGGCCGTACTGGACATAAAAAACCGGATTTTCCTTGCCCTCCTTAGCCGCCAGATCAAGATCAAACTCAAGCTGGCTGTCTGCCTTACGCATCAAAAAGAAGAAACGAACAACATCAATACCCACCTCATCAATGAGCTCGTCAATGGTGATAAAGGTAGCCTTACGGGTGGACATCTTTACCTGCTTACCATCGCGCATCAGGGTGACGAACTGGTGGAGAACAACGGTAACCTTGGATTTATCGTAGCCAAGGGCCTCAATGCCGGACATAACATCGGGCACCGTGGCAATATGGTCCGAACCAAAGACATCGACCATCCAGTCGTAGCCGCGCTTAAATTTCTCGCGGTGATAGGCAATATCGGGTAGGCGATAGGTGGGTTCACCAGTGGATTTGATGATAACCCGGTCCTGCTCCTGGCCACACTCGCTGGTCTTAAACCAGGTGGCGCCATCCTTCTCGTAGACCAGACCCTTATCACGCAGCTGACTGACGACATCGTCAATATGGCCATCATCATAGAGGCTATGCTCGTTATAATAGGAATCAAAGATGATCCCCATCCTCTCCAGGGTCTGGTTTATATTGGCAAAAACCGCCTTTTCAGCCGCCTCCTTGAAGGGTTGGACGTCCGTCTCATCCTTATGGGAGTCACCATCCCTGTCAATAAGGCCCTGGGCGATTTCACGGATATAGTCGCCCTGGTAACCGTCCTCAGGAAAGGTGAAGGGCAGACCAAGGAGCTCAAGATAACGGGCCTGGGTTGAACCACCAAGCACCCGCATCTGGCGGCCGGCATCATTGTAATAATACTCCCGTTCCACCTCATAACCCACCGCGTCAAGCAGGCAGGCAATGGAGTCACCCAGCACCGCCTGGCGGCCATGGCCGATGGAGAGGGGGCCGGTGGGGTTGGCGCTGACAAACTCCACCAGCACCCTCTGGCCGTTTTTCTCACGGGCCAGGCCGAAGAAATCGTCTTGGCCGTGAACCACCGGCACCACCTGGGCCCAGACAGACTCGTTGAGGAAAAAATTGATAAAGCCGGGACCGGCGATCTCGACCTTGGCAAGCAGGGTGTCATTGGCAGCCAGGAGCTCAACAAACTGCTCGGCAAGGGCCCGGGGATTGACCTTGTTGCCAGTGGCCTTTTTCTCCTTACCGGCAATGATCATGGCGGCATTGGTGGCATAATCGCCCTGGCCCTCATGCTTGGGCTCTTCCACGGCAAAGCTGCCGAGGGCAGCATCAGACCAATACCCCTGTTCAACACCCTGGGCAAAGCAGGTATCAAGCCATTGTTTTAACTGTGATTTTATCATTTCTTATTTGCTATGTATTATTAAAGAATGCCGGCCATGCCAACTTCTGTATTTATTCTAAAGGAGAGGTATTCACCTCGTTGGCCTTGGTTGAATTTGCCAGATAAGAAGTTAAGAAATAAGAATTTGAGAAGAAGGTACTTTTTCTTCATTAAAAAACCCTTCCTTCCACTTATTTCTCAAATTCTTGATTTTTTCTTTAGGCCACCAAAGTGAACACCCTCTTATTCTAATTAACATACTGGCGCTGCATATTGCCGAGCAGGCAGAGGACCTCATAGCTGATGGTGCCCATCCAGGCGGCGATCTCATCAGCAGAGATCTGATCATTGCCCTGGCGGCCCATGATGATGACCTCATCCCCACGGCAGGCCCCGGGGATATCGGTGACATCAACCACGGTGACGTTCATGCAGACCCGGCCCATAACGGGGGCCCGCTGACCGCGAATCAACACCTGGCCAACACCGCCGGAGAGGCTGCGTAAAAAGCCGTCCGCATAGCCCATGGGCAGGACAGCCAGACGGCTGGGACGTCGTGTCGTATCAAGATGGCCATAGCTGATGCCCTTATCCACCGGGGCGTCCTCCACCTGGACGATGGTACTGGCAACGGTCATTGCCGGCACCAGGGGGGTGCGTTGCCACTGCGGGTCAGAAGAGGGATAACAGCCATAGAGGGCCAGTCCGGGGCGCACCAGATCCCAATGAAAGTCCCGGCCCTGTAAGGTGGCAGCGGAATTGGCAATATGGGCCTTGACCTTGGCGTTGCTGGCCCGCACAGCCTGCACGCAGCGGCCAAAAACCTCGTTCTGGCAACGGGTGAGCTCCAGATCAACATCGGCCGAGGGGAAATGACTCATGATACCGATGAGCTCCAGCCCCGGTGCAGCCTTGATCTTTTCACTCCAGGCAAAGGCCTCTTCAGGCTTAAAGCCCAGGCGGCCCATACCACAATCCACCTTGAGATGGACCGCCAGTTTCCCGGGCAGGTGGGTGGCCACCTCGCTGAACTGGGCAAATTGGTCGCCATCAAAGATGACCGGCTCCAGGCTGTGGCTATGCATGGCCGGGATTTCTTCTGCACTGCCGCCAAGCAAAATAACCAGACTGCCCTTGATCCCGGCCCGGCGCAGGACAATGCCCTGTTCCACCGTGGCAACACCAAAATTACTGACACCAGCGGCCTGCAGGATGGTGGCCATTTCCACCATACCATGGCCATAGCCGTCCGCCTTGATCACGGCCATGACCTGGGTCTCACCGCCTACCCGAGCCTTGATGGCCTGATAATTACGGCGAATGGCCTCCCTGTCAATACGGACGATATTCATGGCACACCGATCACGGAACAATGGAGTTCGAAATCTGACTCTGCCTCAAACCTGTAAGCAATCATTTTTCCAGCCGCCCAGCAAACCAGGCCTGCCAGGAGAGGCGGCTGGCGACAAAAAGACCCCAGCCCACAGCCAGGGAAAAAAAGCCGGACAACTCCGGGGCCAAACCCGGCAGACGCAAAATACGACCCAGAATAATCATCACCACAATGATAACCCAGGTACGCCCGGCAAAGACGCGCCCCACAAAGATGGGTTTGCCATAACTCCGAAGACGCTGGACATTGCGGCGGGCCATCCTGTCAAGAACCCAATAGGCCTTCATCGTA
>JAUVQZ010000244.1 GCA_030597865.1 Pseudomonadota bacterium
GTCATGGGCTGTGGCCAGAGCGGCGGCATGGGTGAATACGGGGTTGGCCTCAACCAGATTCCGGTGGAGATGATCGAGCGAATCGAGGTGGTCAAGGGGCCAAGTTCCGCCCTCTACGGTAGCGATGCCATGGCCGGGGTGATCAATATCATCACCAGGAGTTCACCGGATAAACCAACCGGTCGGGCCGGAGCCTCCTATGGCTGGTACAAGGTCAAGGAAAGGATCAAGAGTGACGGCAGCGTGGAAAGGCCATCGGATGACGGCCAAAGCCGCAATGCCTCCCAAGCCTACGTCTCTTTCGGGGACCGGCCCCTGGAACGTCTTGGCTACCTGGTCCATTATAATTATGAGTCAGCCGATGACATCCGCCAGGATCCAATCCAGTCTGACCGCCATTCCCTGATGGCCAAAATGGATCTGACCGCCACGGACCACCTTGACATCTTTCTCAAGGGTGAGGTCAGTGATTATGAGAAAACAGACAACCGGCAGGAAGACAGTCAGCGACTTTCCACCGGCCTTGAATGGCGCCCAACGGACGATCATTTCCTGGCCGTCAAGGGCTATACCTACACCTGGGATTTCGTCCACGGCTATCCCGGTTATTCCTATGGTTATAAGCATGGTAAAACCGGCTTTGATCAGGCCGAGCTTCAGTACACCTGGTACGCCAACGAGCAACACGCCTTGACCATGGGCGGAGAGATTCAGCAGCAGACCATCGACTATATAATTAATAATGCCGATGGCTCAACCATCCGGGTGAAAGAGGATGTGGACACCCACAGCCTCTATGGCCAGGACGAGATCAATCTTATTGACGATCTGACCCTGGTGGCCGGCCTACGTTTTGATGACCACTCCAATTTTGGCAGCGAAGTCAACCCCAAGCTGAGCCTGATGTACAGCCTGTCCGAAGCCACCATATTCAGGGCCTCGGCCGGTCGGGCCTTCAAGTCTCCCACCATCCGTCAGCTCTATTACGACGCCCCCTACCGGCATGGCGACTATTATGTCCAGTCCAATAGGGATCTGAAGCCGGAGATCGGCATTGGCTATTCGGCCGGGCTTGAACAATGGTTCTGGGGAGATCGCCTGATGACCAGCCTCGGTCTCTTCCGTAATGAGGTTGAGGATATGGTGGTTCGCCAAGACACCGGCACCATCTATGACGGTCTACCGCTTATGACCTACCAGAATGTTGAGGAGGCCACCACTCAGGGTGTCGAACTGTTGGCTAAAGTTGACCATCAGGACTTCTCCCTGACCTTTGCCTACACCTATACGGACTCAGATGACAAGGAGACCGGCAAGGAGCTGACCTATGTTCCCGAGCATAGCTTCTCTCTGGCCCCGGCCTATGAATGGACCAGGTACGGTTTCGGCCTCAGCGGCATCCTTACCTATACAGGCAAACAATACAAAGACAGTGACAACACCTCCCAGATAGACGGCCACACCGTGGTTGATGCCCGAATCTACAAGGATCTTGGCGGCAAGGCCAGGCTGAGCTTTGAGGCGGACAATATCTTTGACTCGGACAAGGGAGACGAGGGTAATTACCGCAGCGGCAGAACCCTACTGGTGAAGATGGATGTTTTCTTTTAGTGACAATAATACGGAGAATAACAATGAAAAAAATAATCATAATAACAGCAATGTATCTTGGCCTGATCGGTCTCTTCTGCACCCATGCCCAGGCCCATTTCCCCTGGATCAACGTGGATAACTACTCCCCTGATACCGGGGATTCATCGCACATAACCATCGGCTGGGGGCATCGCTACCCCCTGGGCGGATTTCTAAAAAAGGGTGATCTGGAGAGTATCGTCATCGTCGATCCTGATGGCAAGAAGGAAGCGGTCGCCTCCTTATCCGACCTGGAATTTCAGCCGGAAAGCAATTTTTCCAAGCCCGGTGCCTTTCTCGTCGCCGCCAAACGCAAGACCGGTTTCTACACCAAGACCACCCAGGGTGGCAAACGTCAGTCCAAAGAAGGATTACGCAACGTCATAAAATGTTCCAGATCCCAGATGTGCATGAAGGCCATTATCAATGTGGGCGACGGCCAGGGCAAGGTTGACAGCAAGGTGGGGCATCCCCTGGAGATCATCCCCTTGGCGAATCCGGCCGAGCTGAAGGCCGGCGACTATCTGCCGGTCCAGGTTCTTCTGCAAGGCAAACCCTATAATGGCAGGATCTTTGCCACCTATATGGGCTTTTCCACTGAAAAGGATGTCTTTGCCTACACCAGCAAGACCGACCGCCAGGGTAAGGGCCGGATCCGCATTCTGCAGCCGGGAGTCTGGCTGATCAAGGCGGAGTATCAACAACCGTATCCTGACCAGGATGTCTGTGATGTGGAGTCCTTTATCGCCACCCTCACCCTGGAGGTGAAATGAGCAGGCACAGAGCGCAGCTCCTTATCACCTCTTTGGGTCTCGCCCTCGGCCTGGTGCTCCTGGCCGGCCAGGGGCAGGCCCATGGAGTACGGGGCATAACCAGCACGAGGGAGACCATCTGTGCCACTGCCACGTATGATGATGGTGAACCCATGAGCTATAGCGGGGTGGAGATTTCTGCCCCTGACTCGAAACTCCCCTTCCAGTCCGGCCGCACCGACCGTAACGGTCTCTTTTGTTTTAAACCGGACAAACCGGGGGAGTGGCAGCTGATCATCAGCGATGAGATGGGCCACCAGATCCGTCTGAAAACCACGGTGAGCCAGGATATGTCCTTGCTCCAGGGCAAGGCCACCCATGAGCACAATGCCCAATCCATGGGCAAGGCTGAGGGGGTGGTTACCGGAGTAGCGCTCATTTTTGGTCTGAGTGGCTGCCTCGCCTGGTGGCAGAGCCGTAAGAAGAGTGGAAAAACTTAAGGATAACCGCTAGATTGATATATGCACTATTTCCCCATTGAACATAATCACGAACTGACGGAGCACGAGTTCCTGGGCTGCTGCAAGGACTGCGAGCGCAGTCACCTGCTGGTGAAAAAACATCTCTGTGATTTCCATGAGCGGATAACGGGCTACAGTCCGGCTGGGCTGCGTGGACTTACAGCGCCCGAGCTCTACCAGCTCTACCTGGTCCTGGACGACATCGCCCATCTTGACTGCGGCAACCACCTGGCCGAGCTCATCCTGGCCGATCCGGAAATCGGAGAACTGCTGCCGGCCATCCGCGCTTATTACACCACCTTCTTCGAACTGCACGAGACCGCCCTGGCCCGGGAGGTGCTGGCAGCCGCCCATCCCTGGTACCCACTGGAAATCTTTGGCCTCTATCCCCGTTACGAGGCCCTGATCCTCACCCAGATTGAAGCCCTGGATTTACCCCTTCCCAAGCGGCTGGCCTTTATCGGCTGCGGACCAATGCCCCTCTCTCTGATTCTCCTGCACCGTCTTTACGGGATCAACTCCATCGGCCTGGACAGTGACCCACAGGCCGTCTCCCTGGCCCGACAATGCCTTGGACGATTGGGCCTGAACGAAGAAATCGAGATTATCCAGGGCGACGAAGAATCACTTGGCGATATCGACTGGGACCTGGTGCTGGTGGCGGCCCTGGCCGAACCCAAGGCCGGGATCTTTACCAGCCTGGCCCGAATCATGGCGGAAAA
>JAUVQZ010000239.1 GCA_030597865.1 Pseudomonadota bacterium
AACAGAGCCTAAACCGTATTTTCGGATCCTGGAAATGGCCGAAGAACTGGGTACTCAAACTCCTCAGTCTCTTTTTTGCCGTCTTTCTCTGGTATTTTGTCGCCGGCGAGGACAATGTCGACATGACAGTGAAGGTGCCGGTGGAGGTAATTAACCTGCCCCAGGACCTCATCATTGCCAATGAGTATAAAAAGGAGCTGGAGGTGAGTGTCAGCGGCCCCCGCGGCCTTATTCGCAACATGACTGATGAGGTCTCCCGCACCGTTGACCTTTCAGACGCCCAACAGGGCCCGGTGGTTATCAAAAACGACACCAAGTCCATTCCCACCCCCTGGGGAGTACAGGTCCTCAGGACAAACCCGTCCGAGTTTATCCTGCAACTCGACAAGCTCATCGAAAAGAAACTGGCCATCCAGGCCGTTACCACAGGCAAGCTACCCAAGGGCTACAGCCTGGTTTCCATCCTCCTGGAACCCCCGGAAATTACTATCACCGCCTCGGAGGCGATTATCGGCCAGGAGAGTGTGATTAACACCCAGCCCCTTGACATAGGCGGCCTCACAAGATCGACCATGACCCATACCTCCCTTGAACTTGCTCCGGAAATTTCCGAGATCATCGGCCACCCGGTGGTCACGGCCAGCATCATCATTGAGGAAAAACAGGTGCACCGTAAGGTGAAAAATATCCCCATTGTCTTGGCCCAGGGAGACACCTTGCCAAAGCTGAAAATCTCCCCAAAAAAGGTGACTGTCCACTCATCAATACCCTACTCCCTGTCACAGAAGACAGGTGATTACAAATCACTTTTCATAGCCAAAATCACTGCGGCCGGCCTCCAGCCCGGAACCCACAAGATCAAAGTCTTTGTCGAACCGGCAGAGGGAGTTCAGATCGTTGAAATCGACCCACCAGAAGTGACGGTGACCGTGCCCTCCGCCAAAAAGTAGGCCTCGTCCCCTTTTGCAATCTTTCCAACCCCATCACAGGTTTTGCCATGCGTAAATTATTTGGTACAGACGGCATCCGAGGTGTTGCCAATATCCACCCCATGACCACGGAGATCGCCATGCAGATCGGCCGTGGCATTGCCTTTCAGGTCAAAGACATGCGCCAGGGCCACCGCATCGTCATCGGTAAAGACACCCGTATTTCGGGTTATATGCTGGAAAACGCCCTGGCCGCCGGCATCTGCTCCATGGGGGTGGATGTCATGCTTCTCGGCCCCATGCCCACCCCGGGCATTGCCTTTATCACCACCAGCATGCGGGCCGATGCCGGGGTGGTCATTTCCGCCTCCCACAACCCCTTCCAGGACAACGGTATAAAGATCTTCTCCCGGGACGGCTTCAAGCTACCCGACCAGAAAGAGGCGGACATCGAGGAGCTCATCTTTTCCCAGAAAATGGAGACCCTGCGCCCGGTGGCAGAGGAGGTGGGTAAGGCCAGCCGCATCGATGATGCCCGGGGCCGCTATATTGTCTTCCTGAAAAACACCTTTCCAAAGCAATACACCCTGGATGCCTTCCACATCGTTCTTGACTGTGCCCATGGCGCCACCTATGGCGTTGCCCCCCATGTCTTTGAGGAGCTGGGGGCCAAGGTCACAGCCATCGGCGTCAAGCCGGACGGCAAGAACATTAACAAGGAATGCGGCGCCCTCCATCCAGAGGTCATGGCCGCCAAGGTCAGAGAGCTGGGCGCCGATATCGGTATTGCCCTGGATGGTGACGGTGACCGCCTCATTGTCTGTGACGAGAAGGGAGAAATCATTGATGGCGACCACATCATGGCCATCTGCGCCAAGGATCTTCTGGCCACCAAAAAACTGAAGAAAAAAACCCTGGTTACCACGGTGATGAGCAATATGGGTTTGGAGGTTGCCATGGCCGCCATGGGTGGCAAGATGGTGCGTACCGCTGTTGGCGACCGGTATGTGGTGGAGGAGATGCGTAAAAACAAATACTCCTTTGGCGGCGAACAATCAGGCCATCTCATCTTCCTTGAACATAACACCACCGGTGACGGTATATTAGCGGGCCTGCAGCTCCTGGCCATCATGATCAAGCGCAACAAACCGATATCTGAGCTTGCCACCATCATGGACTCCTTCCCCCAGGTCCTGAAGAATGTCAGGACAGCCCAGAAGATGGACCTTGACCGGGTGCCTGACTTTAACCAGACCATGGCCAGGATGGAGAAAAAACTGGGTGACCATGGTCGAATCCTGGTCCGCCATTCCGGAACAGAACCCTTAGTCCGGGTCATGCTTGAAGGCAAGCATCAAGACACCATCGACACCATGGCTGACGAGCTCTGCGAGCTGATCCGCAAGGCGGATGTATAAAGATAGTTGGCAGTCAAAGTCCTTACTGTAAAGCTTTTGCCACGGAATCCACGGACAAAACCTCTTTTTTTAATTTCCGTGCCTTCCGTGGATTCCGTGGCAAAAAAACAAATGAGAAATGCCACCCCTTCCTGGCTACTGCCAACTTTTTTTTATGAAAATACGTCTCGACAAATTACTGGTGGCACGCGGTCTGGCGGAAAGCAGACACAAGGCCCAGGCCATCATCGGCAGCGGCCAGGTGCTGGTGGCCGGTCACGTCATGGACAAGGCAGGCAGCCAGGTGGATGAAGGCCTGGAAATTACCATCAAGGACAGGTGTCCCTATGTCAGCCGGGGCGGTCTGAAACTGGCCAAGGGCCTTGATTATTTTCACCTTGACCCCAGCGGCCTCATCTGCGCGGATATCGGCGCCTCCACCGGCGGCTTCACCGACTGCCTCCTGCAAAACGGGGCGACCCTGGTCTATGCCGTGGATGTCGGCTACGGCCAGCTCGACTGGAAGTTACGTCAAGACCCCAGGGTGGTGGTCCTGGAACGAACAAATGCCCGCTATCTGAGCCATGAGAACATCCCCCAGGCCCTTGATCTGGCGGTCATTGATGCGGCATTTATCTCCATTAAGCTCCTCATCCCAGCCCTGCTGCCCCTCTTTGGCGACAAGCCGATCAGCATCCTGTCACTTATCAAACCACAGTTTGAGGTGGGCAAGGGCAAGGTGGGCAAGGGTGGGGTTGTCACTGATCCGGCCCTCCACAACGGGGTTGTTGAATCCATCAAAGAATTCATCACCGGCCTCAATCTAAGCCATGGAGGGGTGACAGAGTCGCCGATTCTCGGCCCCAAGGGCAATAAAGAATTTCTCATCCATATTATTTCTCCACACCCCTGACCTTCAGCACGCCTGGCGCCAACAGCCACCCTGCATTAAAAGGGAACAAAATCAGCGCCAAGGCCTCCCTTTCTAAAATACAATCTTCATCCTCCGCGCATATGGCATGCTGCCATAGCGTATTGACTTGCAGGCGGCAGAATGCTATTTTAAATCTGTTACCTTAAAGACGAGCATTTACAGATTGTTACCAATCCTCCTTTATGACAGAGTAGTTCACCATCATGAAATTTTTCAACAAACTATCCCCCCTTGCCATTGCCCTACTCCTCGTTGTTGCTGTCTCTGCCCAGGGTCGCACCTGCCAGGCGGCTGACTATGTCACCGTTGTTAAGGATGGCGTCAACGTCCGCTCAGGCCCCTCTACCACCGCCGAGGTACACTGGGAGGTCTTTAAGAACTTCCCCCTCAAGGTCGTGAGCCGCAAGAACGACTGGGTCAACACCGAAGATTTTGAGGGCGAT